>JAYUXX010000368.1:0-3551 GCA_043752765.1 Saprospiraceae bacterium
GGTTTAGGGCCTTTAGCGAGTTGAACTTGCCAGATTTTTACGATATTACTTATGATTATGAGTTCATCAATCAGCCTGGAAAAAAGAGAAAAGGACTTCATCGATGCCTGTATTGCGCGCGAGAGATGGGCGCAAAAGCAATTGTATGAAGATAATTACAGCCTTCTGATGGGGGTCTGTCTCCGTTATTCAAGCAATCAGGATGATGCGATGGATATCCTCCATGAAGGCTTCATCAAGATCCTAAATAACATACACAAGTACCAACCCGGTACCTCATTGATTGCATGGATGAGGAGAATCGTAGTGAATACGGCTATTGATTATTACAGGATGCAATCCAGAAGAAGAACTGAAGATCTTGAAACCGCCTTTAGCGTACAGACCAGCGATCCGGATGCCCTGAGTCAACTAACTGTGCAGGAAATCATTAAATGCATACAGCAGTTATCCCCCGCTTATCGTTCTGTCTTTAATCTTTATGTGGTAGAAGGTTTTTCTCACCGGGAAATCTCCGAAGCACTTGAAATAACTGAAAGCACAAGCCGGTCAAATCTTGTCAAGGCACGATCAAAACTTAGAGATCTACTAGCGGTAACTATAGGAAGCAATGGGAAATAAGGAGTGGGATGATCATTTAAAGGACATGCTGGGAGACTTCAAACCTGAAGGTTTGAAGCCGGACTGGGACGCCTTATCCAACTACCTTCATGTTGACGAGCAACTCAATGAATGGGGCGAAGACGGCACCTTCGATGAAAACCTTAAAGAAACCGTTTCAGAATTTGAAACACCTAATCCTGCTGAAGGCTGGGAACGCGTAGAAGCTTTACTGAATCTTGCCGACCAACAGTTTGACGAACATGTCCGAAACCGGATTCATGAATTCGAACCCAAATACAATCCTCACACGTGGACATTACTGATGCAACGACTTTCGGGTACAGCTTATCTGAGAGGAAAACTTATTGCATTTAAGGTAATCGAGGTTACTGCGGTTATTCTTGTCCTTTTTACCTTCCTTAAGATGGGGCAATTGGATAAACTTCCATTTGAAACACTCCTCTTCGATAAATCAATTAAAACCAGCCCTACTCAAAATTCCAGAGTAGACATGGCCAATAATACCACGTTGAATCCTGAAGTGGAGAACTCTCATTTAATTCCTGCAACATCTTCAACCAACTCGAAAAATTCTCAACCAAATATTTCGCAATCATCACAGCAAATTTCTGGCGAAGGATTGGAAACCTTTGCGCTTGCTCAAGCCAAAAAAGAAAATTCTCCAACCGATATTGAGGTGCGAGATATAGATGGTCAACTGATCACCCGAGCTTTAGAACAGAATGTTGAGCAATTGACTCAAATTCCAATTGCAAGTCTTCGTCCATTAAAGTCAGATAAGGAACAAATTGTTACAGAGCGTAGTCTTGCAACATTGGAAATGGCATATCTGGAAAATTCTATTTCAGCTACTACACATGATATAGCAAGTGCAGATATAGTGATGTATCCGCAACATTTGTCAGCTCCGTTCATCGCCACAACACTTTCCCCGATACGATGGAGCGATCATAAAGTTTTACCAAATCCTAAATTTGTAAAACAACGATCAAAACCATTTACGGAATTTGGGATTATCACACAGCTTGATTACAATCGGCTTCGTATGCCGGAGGATAAGTTATATAGCGCCGGCAAACAAATTGTTTTCCCCCAACAGGGAATTGCCAGTTCAAGTATTGGAGGAGGATTTTCCATAGCTATAGCACATCCCCGCTGGGCAGTAGAAACCGGCATGGTCTACAGCGGTAAGAATTTCAAACCCGGCCGACAATTAATCGTAGGTGGAGCTTTTGATAATGGAACTGTAGAATTCGAAGCTATGAAATTGCAAATGGTTTCTGTTCCATTACACTTTCGCTATAAAGTTGACAACAAAGGCGTTTTCAAAACATATGGTGTTGCAGGGTTTGGGGTACACCTGATAACCCAATCTGATATAGATGTGCTGATTAAATATCATTTCCCATCCTTGTCCATTGGTGAAAATCCAAATAATGATCCGGGCCTCGCTCAAACAATTAGGGAAACACGGCGCATCAGTGAGCATATACGCGATGGCGCTCCTTTTAGTACAAAGAGTTTCTTATCCGCCAATATAGGTGCAGGTATCGAATACAGCATTTCTGAAACTAAAACACTGTTCCTTCAGTCCGCTATTCAATATCAGGTACCTAATCTGAAATTCAGTAATAATAACGGTAAACACCTTCGATCGATTTCTATTCAAGCAGGTGTGCGTTCTCCGTTGGGGAAATAACATGTCGACTACAGGCCGTACCAATTCAATCTTACTTTGACCTCCGTGAATGAATACGCTTTCCTTTAATATTTGACGGCAATTAACTATTCTATAGGCGATTAAAGGACTTGGATATTCTCTCAACCATTTTTATTTAATTCTATTCGATTATCTGCAGGTATTCATAGACCATCGTTCTGCCCGATTCTTGCCCGTATTCATTCAAATGACGACATTTGTTATCCACATCATAAGCTGTAATCCTAAGTCATGAAAAATTATAATCTGATCCTTAGCATCTTCTTCATAGTAAGCCTGATGTCTCCATGGTCGCAATCGATAGCTCAGAAACAAATTACTATCGATGACATTTGGACTAACGGTACCTACAGGACAAAAGGAGTTCCTGGGTTTCGTTTTATGAACGATGGCCGTCACTACACAGCACTTGGTGGAAATTCAATTCTTAAATACGACCTGACCACAGGAAATCTGATAGATACAATTCTGGATGTTAATCTCCTTAAATTTCCCGGAGACGAAAAAGAAATTAGTGATTATGAATTTAGTGCGGATGAAGATCAAATTCTTTTAAAAACAGGTGTGGAATCCATCTACCGCTATTCTACGAAAGAAACGAATTACGTATACAATCTGGCCTCAACCAAATTGGAGAAGTTACATAAAGGCAGCAAACAAATGCATGCGACCTTCTCGCCCGACGGTAAAAAAGTAGCCTATGTAAGTGACAATGATCTATATTTTAAAAACCTGGCAACCGGCAAGGTGGAAAGAATAACGATGGATGGAAAAGAAAATCAAATCATCAACGGATCGTGTGATTGGGTGTATGAAGAAGAATTCTCTTTTACAAAAGCATTTGAATGGTCACCGGATAGCCGTAACCTGGCCTACTATCGATTTGATGAGACCAGCGTTAAAGAATTTTCAATGACGTATTATACAGGAGAACTCTATCCTGAAAATGTTTCTTTCAAATATCCTAAAGTAGGTATGGAAAACTCCAGGGTAAGTATCCACCTCTATGATACCCAAACTTCCAAAAAAACCGATGTCGATCGTGATAGCGAACCTGATGGCTATATACCCCGTATTAAATGGACCAATGATCCGTCCAAACTTTGTGTATTCTGGATGAACCGACATCAAAATCATCTTGAACTTCTACTGGCGAACGTAAACACCGGCAAGACTTCTCTGCTGCTACAGGAGGATAACAAATATT
>JAYUXX010000369.1:0-8596 GCA_043752765.1 Saprospiraceae bacterium
TACGATTTAGTTCTGTACCGAATTATATTGAAAAGAGAATTGATGCTATTCAAATTAAGCAGTATGAAGGATACTGGAGTTTGAGAGATCGGCCAAACCACCATTGTTCGCTTGAATATGTAATCATTCAAAATCCAGGTGGTCACATTCCACTATGGCTTGCCAACTTTCATGCAATCGAAAATCCTCTCCAAAGCGTTGTCAATCTGAAACACTCCGCAGAGAGTGAAAGTATCCGATCTTAATTTTATAAAGCGAAATTATAGTTTTGTAATGCCCTGAATTCTGTTAATTACAGATTAACATTCAAGTTTTACATTTTATATCCTTTTTACACCGGATCAGCATTATTCTTGTATTTTTCATCGTTTTGAAGTAACATTTTTGCCTTTCGATACATTATAGATGTATACGATTGCACAACATGATAAATGCAACTAACATGATTCACTCCCACCTTTACACGAACAAAAGTATTACTCCGCTATTTTCTAAACCTGGAGATATTGAACCTTGTAGAAATCTTGGACCAAATAGTTGGGTTGGAGTATTTGATAAATTAGATGGTTTATATCATGTTTTGACAATCAAGGGAGAAGGTTGGGTTCATATGGAAGATGTTGAAGAACGTTCACCTTTTAATCTCCATATTCGCTGGGAAGCAGGAAGACCAATTGAATACGTTAGTGCCGCTTAAAATTGTATCTGGAGAATTGTAATTTTTCTCATTACAATTAGCCTTTATTCAAACCTTATCGCAGCTAATTCTCTAAAATAAAAATTATCAATTCTTCAACTTCAGTTCAATCCTAAGATTTTCATCTTCCGGATGATTTCGGTTCCAATAATCGGATATAATTGTTGATATAATTTTGGCGGTTGTAATCTCACCATCACCATACATTTCTTTCCATCCTAATATTTTATGTGGAAAGGTTGATTGAAACGTAATTTCAATCGTCCTTTTTAATTTTGGGTATTCAATTTTATAAGTATAATCACTTGTGCTTGTATTGAGTGATGTAATAGCGTCATATACAATGTTTGGTTTGTGAGCCAGTCTGATATAGAATGCAGAAGCTACCATTTTGACATCACCAATAGGCAAGGTATTTGGCGCCAATCTTATTTTGGTCCAGATCTCATCTTCAAGTCTAGGTGTCATCAATGAATATGAATCATCGCCCTCAGATTCAAAATAAGACATATGCTGAACTTCATATCGGTTCCCTTTCCAATTCGCCTGCATAAAAGACTGTCCACACCAATCCTGGCTACTACAAGTAAGTTTAAGGCTATGCGGATGCTTGTTGAAATTAACAGGGGTGAACACAGAACTCATCATGGAGTATTTATAAATTCCAGTTGTAAATTCTTTCATTGTATTTAGCTTCAACACTTTAATCGCATCGGAAGCATGCCTTACGGGATCGTCTAATTTGACGTGTTTGGCATTACTTAAATCTTCAGTTACAAAAACCAAATTCACCACTCCATCGTGAACTGCTCCATAACGTGATTGACTTAATTCGTATGTTGAAATTTCAGCTGTGCCCTGGTACCAATAATCACTGAACGTCTGAGGGTCAATTGCAGCCAATTGACTTGGTTGTGCCTTACAACCGATAGCAAGTGCGTAGATGCAAACTGGTACTATTAATTTAGAAATTTTGAAAGGCATTTTTTACGAGAAAGGTTGATTCGTTATAGCACACTGGTTCAACGATCGAATGACGTTACAATACTGAAGCTATTACCTCTCAATTTTTTATATCAGTTGACTTCCAGGCGTCAAAGCCACCTTTCAGAACAAACACATCCTTGAAATCATTTTGTAATAAAAATTCCCCAGCCTTTTCTGAGCGGGTATCATTTTTACAGTACAGGTAGTATTTTTTATCCTTGTCCAGAGCTAATAATTGATTTTTGAAATTGGGATCAAAGAAATTAATGTTCGTGGAACCTTCAATGTGCCCCTGCTCATATTCCTGTGGCATGCGGACATCCACCAGCACAGATCTGTTTCTTTGCATACCTTTTTGAAATTCAGCAACTTCAAGCATAGGTGCGGCGATGAACGTTTTCCCCCCGGCTGCGGCATTTTCTGCAGAGGTATCTGCCGAGCCTGACTGCTTACAGGAACTGGGTAAACATACTATCATTGACAAACAAAGACAGGTCGCAATGGATCGGATAAGTTTCATGTAATGACAATTTATTATTTATCAAGCCCGAAAGTATTATTTTTCTGCCAATCATGGAGTTTCAACATCCCGATATAAAGAGATTTTTAATAGATTCCATTCCTTCTAGGTTCAATAATCTGAGTCCTGCGGAGTTTGAGTCCTTCATGGGTTTTTTGTTTAGGACAGATGGGTATGATGTAGAGGAGATCGCTAAGAAAGGAGATATGGCTGCGCACCTGATTGCCAAGAAGGATGGGACTTCGCTTGTCATCAGGGTGCTGAGATACCAACCAGCACAAATTGTCCGGTTATATGAAGTGCAGCAGGCATCAGCGGCCCGTACCTATCATGATGTGGATCAATCGTGGATCATTACCACTTCTTCATTCCAGCCCGAGGCAAGGATAGAAGCAGAGGCATTGGATATTGAGTTATGGGATTGGGAATCATTTTATCAGGCTTTATCGCAACTCTTTTTTGAAGGAAAATCTCATTTTGATTTTATTGAAAGTCTTTCGCCGCAAATCAATGCAGAAATAAAAGATCCTGATATCAAATTAAAAGTAAAATGGAAGCCTGAGGAGGGTATTAGTTCACAATGGTACAATCTTGATCTTATCCTTACAAATCCTTCCGATCGGAATGTGTATATTCATTTGGACCTGCCAGCATTGATTGATGGAAAGAAAAACCAGGTTTCTGCCGATCAATGGGCCGAAAATGAATTTGTGGCAGGTATGATTTATAGTGGCGCTTCCATAAGGACAAATGCTCTTTTTAAGGCCACCCGATTAGGCGAACGTCCGCCCAGTGGCAAAGTAATGCTTACCTGTCATGAACGTACAGATCCTCCTTCTACATATCACCTTTCCGCTAAGTTGAAAGGATCAGCATGCTATATTGTGACCTACTGTTATTCAAAGGAAAGTGAAGAGTACGTGCTTATGACCAATTTCAGGGACAGGGTACTTATGAGGACTTTTTCCGGGAGACTTTTTATATCTGCCTATTATTCGATATCACCCTGGCTGATTGCCAAAGCACCCAAGATGAGAATTCTCGATAAAGGCATACGATTGGGAATGAAATTTTTTATGCTTGTTTTTAAGAAAATCCATTTTCGTTGACTTATATTTTTTGTATCATGATGAGATGAAGTAATAATAACAACACCTTGGTTTAATTACAAAAAATGAAAAATACTACTTACCCTTTCCATCTTGCTATTCCGGTTGATGATCTTGCAAAAGCCCGGCATTTCTACGGCGAGGTCTTGCAATGTCCAGAAGGGCGTTCTTCTGACCAGTGGACTGATTATAATCTCTATGGCCATCAATTAGTGATTCATTTTCAGGAGCCACATCCGGTACAAAATAACACCAACCCGGTGGATGGTCATGAAGTCCCTATTCCACATTTCGGTGTTGTATTGCCATGGGAAGAATGGAATATTCTGGCAAATCGGATGAAAAGTGCATCTATACACTTTATTATCGAACCCTACATACGTTTTGAAGGATTGACAGGGGAGCAGGCTACCATGTTTTTTAAAGATCCGTGTGGTAATGCGTTGGAATTCAAAGCCTTCAAGAATATTGACCAGCTGTTTGCAAAGCAATAACAAGGCTTGTTCAGGTTTAGGCATTACTTTTGTAAATAACTTCATCCATATCTTTCTTTTCCCAGGACAACATGCGGTATCTCATTTTATTTTCCCTTCTGCTTTTCATATCACCATATGTCCATGGTCAGGTGAATGCCTCGGTTAAATTCAACCGTCAAAAGACAAATGTTGATCAAATAATTCAATTAAGTTGGTCCAACGCGGAAGTTGAAAACTGGAGAATTGAAAACCAGGACCGGCTGGATGTTATGGCCTTAAAAACGGATTTGGTTTCTTCCTCGCTTCCTGCCAAGGGGATACATTCGACCACTTTTTCCTTTGCTCTGCAATCAGAAACTAACATCGAAATATTACTTGAGATTGAATCTATTGCAATCGGGGAGTCTCTGCTATTTAGAAATAAAATCTCGGGTGAAATTTTATACTCTACGCTAACATCAAACCATTTAAAAACTTTACTACCTGAGTTTAATCCTGCTACCACAGAGTTTGTTTGGAATACTGAAGTGCCTGGTTTATATCAAAGTAAATTTAGCTTCAAAACATTTTATCTGCATGAAATATTGAATGTTCGTGGAGGTCCTACTATCGGTTTTGGAACAGCATTAAGTTGTCATCCGAATGCAGCCTGCAAACAGGATTCAATTTTCAAACTTATTTCCAACAGTGCAGTTCGCATCCGTATGGTGATGGATGAAGGAATAGGATGGTGCACAGGTTCATTTATTAATAATGCAAGAAACGATAAATCTCCTTTCATACTGACAGCTTATCATTGCACTTTTGAATTCACACCTCAATACGATCTCTGGCGTTTTGATCTGGAATACAAATCTGATTCATGTGCAAATCCTGTAGCAGAACCCACGATTTTTTCTCTCACAGGTTGCGAACGTAAAGCTGGCGGTCAAGCTTCAGATTTTCTTTTACTATTATTAAATCAAGAAGCTCCTTCTAATCATCAGATAACTTTTGCAGGGTGGGACCGTAGCGATGTACTCACCGCAGATACCAGCTATCTGATCCATCACCCGAATGCAGATATCCGAAAGATCTCTGTAAGTGTCAATAAAGCAATCATACATCCTAATCAGATTGGATGGTCAGAGGGGTACACGACTCCCGCTAATCATCACTTCAGGTTAAAATTTACAGAAGGTGGCCATCAACCGGGTTCATCCGGTGGACCAGTCTATAATCAGGATGGGTACCTTATCGCACAATTGCACGGGGGTACACTGGGCTGTGAAGCTGTAAACAGCGCCTTTATGGGTCGCTTTTCAAAATCCTGGAATTTGGGATTATTACCTGAGGATAGGTTAAAGGATTGGCTTGATCCGGATAATACAGGGATGACACAATTGCCTTCATTGGTTAACCTTATTGAAAGTGATCTTGGAGATATTCGCGTTACCGTGCTGGATCCACAGGGCAGGCCAGTCAGGAATGTTTCTATAGCAATCAATGGTTCGGTGAGTGATACACTAATAACAAATGCGGAAGGAATGGTTTCATTCAATGACGTGAATCGAAATGGTCCGTTTCAATTGGTTCCATCCAAAAATGATAATCAAACGAACGGTGTGAACGTTTTGGATCTCATTTCCATTCAGAAACACTTGTTGGCAAAAGATACTTTTGATTTCCCCTGGCAATTTATCGCCGCAGATGCAACTCACAACGTGTCAGTTTCTGCGGGAGATATTCTTGTTTTGTTAAGGTTGCTATTAGGTAAAATAACTTCTCTTCCATCATCTCCATCTTGGCGTTTCCTTCCAGCTCAGATGGAAGTGGGTTCGATTCCATCCGAAGGGGTTGTTAATGTTCAATTTCAGGCTATTAAGATTGGTGATTTAAATGGTACCTCGGATCCGCGGAAATAGAAAGATGATGACACTGCATTCCCGAATTCTTTCCATCGCGTTTATGGTTGCGTTTGGGGTTTCTTGTGCAAGTGAAAAAATGTATCTTAAGGAAGATACCCGTGTGAAACACCCTGTAGCAGAAGGGTTGCCCGATTATACTGTTTATGGGGTAGGGGACGTAGGCGAAATAAATGAAAAGTCTAAAGCCGTAATGGCCCAACTTGCAAAAGAAGCAAGTGATGATATCCAGCCAGGTATGGTTATTTTTCTTGGTGATAATATTTATCCTGCTGGTTTTCCACCTGAGTGGAGCATTGAGGCCCATCATAAAGCACAGGATATTTTAATGAATCAAGTCCATGGTCTTGCGAACTCCACTTATCAAGGCCAGATTATTTTTATTCCGGGAAATCACGATTGGAATGAGTTTAATCCGGGTGGTCTGGATGCTATTCGGAGGCAGGGTGACTTTTTAGCTGACCTTAATGACTCCAGAGTAATGATGTTGCCTAAAAATGGTTGTGGCGGACCGGTTATTCTGGAATTGAACAGCGATGCCATTATAGTTATTATTGATAGTCAATGGTGGCTACAAGATTGGACGGTTGAGCCAGCTATAAATGAAGGGTGTGAGATACAGTCCCGAGAAGATTTTGTTTCCTCTTTTCACAAAACCATTGCAACCCATGTTGATAAACAAATTGTTGTTGCTCTCCATCACCCACTTAATAGCCAGGGCCCACACGGCGGTCACTTTACGATAAGAGATCATCTTTTTCCCCTTACCAAGGTTGTCAGATGGCTCTATTTACCTTTGCCGGTTATTGGGTCAATTTATCCTTATTATCGATCTCTGTTTGGTCATCCTCAAGACATAAAAGGCCAGGCATATACAGCTTTGAAGAAGGCCTTATTGAATGATTTAGACTATAATGGAGAACTCATTTTTCTATCCGGACATGAGCATACATTACAATACATTACGGATCAAGGCAACCATTTTATTATTTCCGGCGCAGGTGCGAAACAAAATGCTGTCACGAATTCAAAAAATCTCATCTATGGCCACAAGGCTGTTGGTTTCATCCAAATGGACTTTTATCAGGAGAAGGGCGTGAAACTTACCGTTTACGAGGTCGACCCAGCTTTAGCCTCAACGAAAATGGTATTTAGCAGATTCATCGTTAATTTGGAAAGTAAGTGACTTCTGTCAACTTTATTTTGTCAGAATTGACGAAGAAGATTAAAAAACGGAAAAACGGTATAATTTTGGAACAATGTCCACCGTGGAGCAATCCGATATAATTACAGCAGCTGAAGACCTCGTTCGACAGATTTTCGAACAAAAAATTCCTTCTGATATATACACTTACCATAATTGGGTTCATACGACCCAGGTAAGGGATGAAGTATTGGTATTAGCCAGACAGGCAGGAGTTACTAATGGAGACCTGGATGTTCTCAACCTTGCAGCACTCTTTCATGATATTGGGTTTTCGGAGGTATATACAGGTCATGAGGATGTCAGCAAGCGAATTGCAAGAGAGTTCCTAACAGCCCAGAGCTATCCACACGAGCGAATTGATGCGATTACCCGGTTTATAGAAGTGACGAAACTTGAGGTACAACCTGAAAATAAGCTGGAAGCTTTAATGAAAGATGCAGACACCAGTTCTCTTGGAAAGTCATATTTTCAGATCTACACGAATAGCCTGCGAAAGGAATTAAATTCAATCCAGCATGCTGATCTGTCCAAAAAAGACTGGGCCAGGAATAATCTTCGGTTCCTGGATGAACACGTTTTTTATTCGACTGCAGGTAAAGAACGTTATTCTGATAAAAAAGCTGAAAACCGGCGACTACTCCTTGAAGAAATGACTTTAATCGATGCCAAACTTGAAGAGAAAGAAAAGGACAAAAAAGTTGATATACCCATAAAAGAAGTCAGGGTTAACACAATTGCAACTAGTAAGTCTGCACAAACTCAATTTAAAACAGCTCTGCGCAATCATATCGATCTGAGCTCAATTGCAGATAACAAGGCGAACATCATGTTATCCGTGAACGCTATAATAATCACATTTACGTTGCCCCTTTTAGCAGAAGAAATTGAGGCAAACAAGGTGCTTTTACTTCCTACTATATTGTTACTTTCTGTTTGTTTGGTCGCCATGATTTTTGCAACCCTGGCTACGCGACCAATACCCATGAAAGGTTATAGCAGCATGGAAAGTATACTTGCGAAAAAATCTAATCTCTTTTTCTTCGGCAACTATTTCAACATGAGCTTTGATGAATACGAAAAGGGTATGAATGCGACTGTTGCTGACGATGACATCCTGGATACAACCATCATGCGGGATCTTTTTTTTTTAGGAAAGACATTGGGCAATAAGTACCAATACCTTCGTAAATGCTACACCATCTTTATGTATGGAATTATTGTCACCGTGGTGGCATTCGTTATTGTGTTTGCCTTCTTTTAGGGCTAATCCTTTCAGCGTTATTCCAGACTTATAATAAAAAACAACTACTTTCCTTCCTCTAATACATAAGTGAATTTATATACTTCCTTTTCATTCGGAGTGACACGGGATCTTTCATCAAGCCTTCTTCCCACTACCCATAGAATGTTTTCGCCTGACAGTAAAATTCTGGTTTGTCTTTTTTCAAAATTGTCCAGTTTTAGATTGACCAGGAAGTCTTGTAGTGTTTTGGTCTGACCATTCATACCCAATGGTTGAAAATGATCACCTGGTAAAACTTCTCGTATTTGCAATGGCCATTTGAGCACAGATGCGTTTATAAACTCAATTCCTCTATCCTCATTTTTTATAAAGTTTTCACCTGAAACAACTTCGATTGTAAGGTTGCCTCGTTGCAGGGAATATGTCCCCGGACCTTCGAGCATAATTGATTCG
>JAYUXX010000370.1:0-3526 GCA_043752765.1 Saprospiraceae bacterium
GTGGATTATGCAAAATTTGAAAATGAATTAGATATACGTGGAATGCTTCCTGAAGAAGCTACGCATTACCTGGAACGATTTATAGATGCAGCTTTTATGAGTAGTCAGCAGCAAATCCGTATCGTTCACGGTAAGGGGACAGGGACCCTTCGACAGTTGGTAGCCCGCACAATGAAAGGTTATCCATTTCAATCCGTTACGCATCCTGAAAACAAACAAGGCGGTGATGGTGTCACTATTGGTATTATTTGACTTGGACAACAAACGTTTATCTAAATCTTCAACCAGTCGATCCGCCCATCGTATATTAAATAAAATGCAGCTCCTATCAGTAGTGGAATAAAAATTGCCGCGATCATCATTTTATAATACCAGCCGGGAATCCGGGCAGGTTCGATCCAGTCGGCAATTCGTCCCAGAACCAGAATGACAAGGATCAATGCAGGGAAAATCAGCATGATATAGGTAGCCACATATTCATTCCAGAGCCAAATACCTGTATAGATAATCGCTTGCGCAAGAATGGCAATAATCATATTACTATTGGTATTGGGGATTGCCCGGTGTTGCATTTAACAAGTTATTGATGAAAAGCTGCAATATATAGAAGCCAGATTTGGTTTATCTTTCATTATGACCAGATTTCATATCGTTTCTATACTCTGCCTGCTTCTGGGAATTTTGACCACCTCCTTTGGACAAACTGCAGAAGAATATGAGGCAAGCTATGCAAAACGCATTAAGGAAGAAATGTTGTTTGGAGTGTATATTCCAATTGACCTTGAAGATGCTTACAATGAGTTAAGTCGTCTTACTGATGCTGAGGGCCTGATTGCATTTAAAATATCACCAGAAGATTCGATTCGAAGAAAGTTGCATTTTGGTTTCGGTCGTTGGATATTGACGAACTGGGGGCTAGAGGAAGGATCAAGGATTTCGCATTTTATGAAATCGAAGGGAATTTCAATTCCGGATGATATGGTCAGAGTTATTATCGTAACCTGGCATCGCCGACTCAATGGAAGAACTCTTAGACTGGAAGAAGAAATTGCTTCCATTACCCAGCGAATGTCTGTACAAAAAGCAAAAAGAGATGCAGACAAAAAAGTTACGGTTATCGAAAAGAAACCGCACAAAGAGTGATTATTCTGTCGTGTATTTTTACACCACTTTGTCGGCACAATACGAACTTGCAAACGCATCCGGCTTTGCTTTGAATACGAACCCCATTCCAAGTATGTAACCCATTGCTTCGCGTAGCGCTTCATTGGATTTAAAATGTGGATCTGTATTAATATCCGCATGGACTTCAAGTCCGATTTCATATTCATCGAGAAGATCACAAAGTTGATAAGCAATATCCACTGACTTCCAAACTTCAGTGATCATCCGTTCGCGTAGACTGACTTGTTTTTCAGATCGTTCATTATAGATAAACATGAACCCTCCTTTTTTTTCACGAAGGAAAACGATGACCGTTGCATATTCTACTACCGTACCACGGACCATCGAATCAGTACCGATACAAACTTTGAGACGATAACCGTTCTCGATTTCTTTTTCTACTGTGGCACGTACAGCGTCAAGAATATCCTCTTCTATACGCTCGCCATTGAATCTTCTCCAGCCCATCTATAAAATTTTCTCAATAGTGAATGTAAGAAAATCAAGGCATAAGCCCAAATACTTGGGTAAAGAAATAATTAAGCTTTAGTAAAAAAATTAGGCAGTCAGTGATGTTGAATTCGAGTATTCAGTTTAGTTCTGCATCGCCAGCATATCCGTTTCATCAAATGCACGGAAGTCCACCTGACTTAGACCAGACACACCTTGTTCTTCCATAAACACCCCATAAATTGTATCCACCGCAGCCATGGTAGATTTGTTGTGGGTTACAATGATAAATTGGGACTGAGCCGAGAACTTTTTGATGATCTTGTTAAACTTCTGAATATTGGCATCATCCAGCGGTGCATCTACTTCGTCAAATACGCAGAATGGCGCAGGCTTCATCAGGTAGAGTGCAAACAGCAAAGCAATCGCTGTAAGTGTTTTTTCTCCACCTGATAATTGCGAAAGTGATTTTGGTCTTTTCCCCTTTGGTTTTGCAATGATTTCAATTGAAGACTCAAGCGGATCATTTGGATCGGTAAGGACCAGATCACACGTGTCATCATCCGTAAAAAGACTACGGAATACATCAATAAAATTCTCACGTACTTTATCGAAGGATTGCATAAACTGAACCGTGGCTGTTTGTTCGATTTCAGTGATGGTGGCTAGTAACGATTCCTTTGCCCCTAGAATATCCTGTCGCTGATTATTGATGTTTTCATAGCGTACCTTAATTTCTTCGAACGCTTCAATTGCCATAGGATTAATCTCTCCATAATTTTCCAACCGCTGGCGAAGTCGTTGCACCTTGATCTCAAGTTCTTCAAGTGGCAACTCTTCATTCATATGTTCAGTTGTAATCTCCTCAAGTCTAATTCCAAACTCCACTTGCATTCGCTCAGAGATCGCGATCAGGCGATATTTAAGCTGGTTGTGGAAATCTTTCATTTCATTGATTTGATATTGCAACGTCTGACGTTGTTTCTCAACACCTTTTATTTTTTCTTCTGAAGCATTAATGTCATGCCGTTGCTCATAATACTTTTGTTCGGCTTCTGTTAATTGGGTTTCTTTTTCTTTTTTCTCCCTGTACTTATCCTGCAGTTCTAATGACATCGAACTTGCTTTTTGTACAATATTTTCAAGTTCTTCAGATTCAGTTGTAATCTGTAATTGTTGAGATTCGGTGGATTGATTGAGTTTGTGTTGCTGGTCGGAGTGGTATTTTAATTCCCTGCCGATGCTGTCTAATTTATTTGTAAGGTGAATTTCCTGAAGTTTCAATTCATTAGCGGATGTCTCAGCATCGTTTAATTGTTTTTGAATTTCATTGTATTGTTCCTCAGATTGCTCCATCGAATGGGCATAATCATGAAACTTGTTTTTCTTTTCTTCCAGAGCACTTAAAGAGGCCAGAACTTTGGCTTCTATATCTTGAAGTCCCTCTGCATTCTTATCCTTGCGACCATGACTTTCATTTATACGTTCAGTGATATGGCTAAGCCGGCTATTGGTTTCAGCCCACGATTGTAACAGGTTTACTACTTGTCCTCTTGAAGATTGAAGCTGAGCGCTTACATCAACTGCCTGCAGTGAAGCTAATTGGGATTGAATATTTTGCACCTTAACCTGCATCTGGTGCCAAACATTTCGCAACTCATGGATCTCCTGATCCAGATGCTCAAGATGCTTCTTCCGACCTAGTTTATTTCCTTCAAATAATCCTACACTACCACCCATCAACTGTTTAGCACGTCGCATAACCTGCGCTTGTGAATCGATGATGGTCATATCATTCGGAAAATCATTGTCCCAATGAATGTCAAGCGGAGATCCACTGGAGACGTAAACTTTATTCAGAAGTTGATGTACCAAATGTTCATATCCACTTTCAATTTCAAGATGGTTCAAC
>JAYUXX010000371.1:0-3522 GCA_043752765.1 Saprospiraceae bacterium
ATATAACCGTTGGCTCCCTTGTAGTCTTTTAAGGAGACCATACTACCGTCGACATTCTTCAAAGAGAAATCTGTGGCTTGTTCACCAACTTTATAAGCATCCACAACAGGTGAAATTGCGCTTATTAAAGTGATGGTAAAAAGGGCAAGAATAATTTTGCCGAAAAATGGTTTCATAAATTAAAGATTTAAAAATGGTTTTACTATAATTGATAACTCATCAACGTCTTGAAAAGTTCGTTCAAAAAAAGCCTTTTCCTTTCCCTTGAACACCAGGGTGGCAGGAATGGATCCACTCCAACTCTCGTGAATATCACTAATCCAGTAATTGGAACGATTGTCTTCTAACACAAACACAAGATCTGCAATACCTCTTTCACTCACAAAGGGTTGAAGCTTACGAAGATAATCTTTCTTAAAATCCAGGCTTATTAATACAAGCTTAAATGCTTCATTCTGATACATTGAATCTAACTGAATAAAATAGGGAAGCTCCTTTACACATGGGACACACCAGGTAGCCCAGAAGTTAAAAACGTACGTTGTATCGTTTTCAACATCAAGGAGTGGCTTCAATTCATCATAATTCAAAACAGGAATTGTCAAGGAATCACTTTCATAACTAAGTGGCGTCGAAACCTCTCTTCCCTGACCGGATAAAAAGTAAGAAGAAACTACCAGAAAGGCCACTTGTATCATTCACCAATAATAACCCTTATCGGGCATTCAATGATTTGAATGGATTAGTTTATAACAATTCTTTAACTATACACATTTCAACTTAAGGAAATACTTAGGCTTTGTAAAGCGATACATACGTCAGGTTTCCCCAAGACCTAATTCAGCTTATATTTTACACCTAATGCATCCAGATCCTCAATAAGACTACTTGTAGCATTTACCTTATTTGTTTTTGAGATCAACCCCAGGATAAAGTCATCCTCCCGATCGTAAACCTGCAACTTGAGTTTATGTCTCCCCTTATGCTCACCACAAATTTTATCAAGACTATCTAATAGAAATTGATCTAGTTGCTCAATTGAAAGTTTTACGGTGATTGACTTTGTCAATTCTTCACCAATGCTCGCAAGCATTCGCGCAGAAGTGAGTCTGAATTCATGATCCTGACCTCTCCACCCCAACTGATAAAAACCTTCGAGAAATAACGAAGTACCAATCTCGAAAATGTCTTTAAATTTTTTGTAGTCCTCGTTAAATAATTTTACTTCCAGTGAGCCTCTGAAATCCTGAAGACTAAATATCCCCCACCCTGTTCCCTTCTGTGAGACCCGGTGGTCCGCCGATGTCACTATTCCGGCAAGCTTCAGATGTTTGTCCTTGTATGAGGTCACCATATCAAGTGGGCAATTTGTAAAATGTTCGATCTCCAGGCGATAATCATCCAGAGGATGGCCTGACATGTATATCCCCGTGATCTCTTTTTCTTTATTTAATTTTTCAGTAAGCGACCATGGTGGTGTCACCGGCATTTCAGGATCGCGAAACATTTGCATGGATTGGTCTCCAAAAAGTGATAACTGCGATTGTGCTTTTTGGGCTTGAACCGATTGTCCATAACGGATCGCATGCTCGATAAGTGATTCATATTTATCCGTCGGAACAAAATATTGCGCACGGTGTGTTCCCGCGAAACAATCCATAGCGCCACCCATCACCATGGCCTCCAATGCTTTTTTATTGACTGACTTCAAACTTACACGTGAAGTCATATCAAAGATGGTTGTGAAAGGACCATTCAATTTACGTTCGGAGATAATGTCCTCTCCCGAACCTTCTCCCATATTCTTTAATGCGGAAAGACCAAATCGAATAGCCCCTTTAGCATTCACTGTAAAGTTGATATTACTCTCATTGACATCAGGTGGTAATACAGGAATATTCATCCGTTTGCATTCCCGAAGAAAAAAATTGAGTTTGATAATATCGTTTTTATTATGAGTAAGTACAGCAGCCATATATTCGGCAGGGTAATGCGTTTTTAACCATGCTGTCTGGACAGATAAGATCGTATAGGCTACACTATGCGAACGATTAAATCCATAACTCGCAAACTTAGACATGATCTCAAAGATCTCATCAGCTTTCAGTGAAGCAACTCCTTTTTTAGTAGCACCTTCGACAAATATCTGGCGATGCTTTTCCATTTCATCAGCCTTTTTCTTTCCCATTGCACGCCTCAACAAATCCGCGCCGCCCAAGCTATAATCAGCCATTATCTGCGCGCTTTGCATGATCTGTTCCTGGTAGACCATGATACCATACGTAGGCTTCAGAAGATCTGTCAACCATTCATGCGGGTAATCAATCGGCTCCTTTCCATGTTTACGATTGATAAACATTGGAATGTAGTTCATAGGACCCGGGCGATACAATGCATTCATCGCTATGAGGTCTTCGATATTGGTAGGCTGAAGTTCGCGAAGGTATTTCTGCATACCCGCTGATTCAAACTGGAAGATGCCAATCGTCTCTCCCTTTTGAAATAAAACATAAGTATTTGCATCATCGAGCGGAATTTTATCAGGATCGATTAGTTCATCGGTTCCTTTTCGCTCAGCAATAATCTTCAGTGTGTCCTTGACAATGGATAATGTTTTTAACCCCAGAAAATCCATTTTAAGCATACCCGCATCTTCCACAATGTTTCCTTCAAACTGAGTTACTAATAATTCAGTTTCCGAAGAAGTACACACCGGAATGTACTGCATGATATCGCCTGGTGCAATGATTACACCTGCAGCGTGGATGCCTGTATTTCGAACTGTACCTTCTAACTGTTGAGCAAGCCGAAGAATATCGCCTTCATGCGTATCAAGTTTTTCGAGTTCCCGCAGTTTCCGGATGTTATCAAGATCCCGAGATTGAGCTCCTTCCTCGGCAAGTTTTCCAGCCTTGAATATCTGCTTTAATGTAGTGCCGGGAAGAGCTGGCACCATCTTGGCCAGGCGGTCTGCATCGGGTAATGGTAACTCAAGTACACGCGCTACATCACGAATGGAGGACTTTGCAGCCATCGTTCCAAAAGTAACAATCTGTGCAACCTGATTTCGACCATATTTACCAACTACATAATCAATCACTCTTTGCCTTCCTTCATCATCGAAGTCAATATCAAAGTCCGGCATGGATACACGCTCGGGATTTAAAAACCGTTCAAAAAGCAAATTATATTTTTGTGGATCTACATTGGTTATGGTCAAACAAAAGGCAACTGCCGAACCCGCACCTGATCCCCTGCCGGGACCTACGCTAACATCCATTTTGCGCGCTGCCTTTATAAAATCCTGAACGATCAGAAAATAGCCATTGAATTGCATATTGTCAATCACACTCAACTCCCAATCGATACGATCACGAATGTCTTTGGTGATTTCTTTGTACCGATGTTTTGCTCCTTCGTAGACAAGATGTCGAAGAAATGTAGTTTGATCATCAAACCCCGGTGGTAACGGAAAATTTGGAAGGAGAACTTTACGATTAAGATCCGGAGCAGTAATTTTGT
>JAYUXX010000372.1:0-3514 GCA_043752765.1 Saprospiraceae bacterium
CAACTGGTGGGTCGAAAAATAATTCATTTAAAAGTAAGGGAATACTTTGCTCCTATGCAACCCCTCATCCCCTTGTTAGGAAGTTTCTACCACACTAATTCTTTGAAATTTTATACAACCGCCCTTCGTCAGTAATTGCGTATAATGCACCATCCTTGGCCTGCATGATATCGCGGAAGCGTTGTCCTTCTTCTGCCAATAATCGCTCCTCTCCGGTCACCTTATTATTTTCAATTACAATGCGATTGATATGCGTAGCGCTAAGGCATGCAATGAACAGATTGTTCTTCCATTCCGGAATGACATCAGAAGTGTAAAACGCCATACCGCTTGGAGAAATGACCGGATCCCAATAGTAAACCGGTTGTTCCATCCCTGGCTTTTGTTGGATAGCATCACCAATTTTACCGCCCTGATATTCGATGCCATATGTGATGATTGGCCATCCATAGTTTTTTCCGGGTTGAATAAGATTTAATTCGTCACCTCCGCGTGGCCCAAATTCATTTTCCCACAAGTCACCGGTCACGGGATGAAACGCAATTCCCTGTATGTTCCGGTGGCCATACGTGTAAACCTCAGGTCTTGCATTGGAAGTTTTGGCAAAAGGATTTCCTGCAACAGGCTGGCCATCTGTAGTAATTCTAATGATTTTACCTAGGCCTCCATTCAGGTCTTGGGCGAGAGGCCTGGTTTCGATATCAGATCTTTCCCCTGTCGAGATGTAGAGGTGACCTTCTTTCGAATACAGGATGCGACCACCATAATGTAATGTGCCTTTATATGCCGGAGTGGCGCGATAAATGACTTTAGCATTTTCGATTGTTTTTTCATCAGCAGATAATTTTCCTTTCGCTACGGCTGTAACATTTCCATCCGGCAAGGACTCGGAGAATACCCAATATATCATGCGGTTCTGCTCAAAAGCTGGATCGATACATAAGCCAAGCAGGCCTCCTTGTGCTGCACTATTGACTGCAGGTATTCCTGTGATGCCACTACCCACTGTACCTGATGATGTGGCTATCCGCATGGTTCCCTTTTTTTCGGTGATTAGAAACTTGCCATCTGGTAGTTGTGCGATTCCCCAAGGTTTGTTTAGGCTACTAGCAAGGACCTCAAACTTATACGGTGTCTTTGTGCGAACCCCTGCAATACGTGTTTGCCCCGGGAAGGCTGGGGGATAGCTGGAGTTGGCAGCCTCTGTTTCCACAGGTGTTGTTGCGCTGGCAGGAGTATCAGGTGTGGTATCAACCGTTGTTGTCGGTTGACTGATCTTATTTCCGCAGGCAGTAATGATGGCTAAGGTAACTATAAGGAGGAGGTGGTGGAAAGAAGTCATTGGGTTGGTTAATTGAGTACATCGTATGAACAAATGAGGGGGGAAATGTTTTCATTGATGGTATCCCTAAGCTTCACTAATTCATAAATCTAAGCTCATGAAACATATTCCCTGCTCTCTGGTCATCCTATTTCTGCTTCTGCAATTAAATCTCAGCGCACAACATCCGAAAATAAAACCATCCGCCGATGCAACTAATCGCATCGATCAGGCAGCTGTCAGATCAAATATTCAACAAGCACCACTGAGCCTGGAGCTTCCTGCTGGCGGTAATGCTGGTTATGGCCATACTTCCGCGGTTCGCGAGCCAATGCCATTCATCACAACCCCTGAAGTTCTCGCTATAAAAGCTGAAAAAATTTTACACAAGAAATATGATCCTAACGCAAATGCAACAACTCATACTTCGCGTGTAACTCCTGTCATCGATGCAAGCTTTGAAGCCAATGCATCCGTTGATGAAACACCTTCCAGCAATTCGATTGCGGTATCAAATGAAGGCATCATTATTTCAGCGAATAATGACGGTGTCATCTATTTTACGGAAACAGGTTCGCGACTCTACGAAGCTAAGTGGGATGTCTTTTTTGATGACAATCAATTGACCTCATCGTTTTTCAGTCCGCGAGTGATCTATGATCCGGTAGAGGAGCGATTTATTCTCGTCATACTGCATGGCAAAACATCTGCGACATCGCGTGTGATCCTTTCTTTCTCCAAGACTAAGAATCCGCAGGACGGATGGAACGTCTACAAACTCTCCGGCAATCCGATGGGAGATGGCAGTTGGTTTGATTTTCCATCGATCGGCATCTCCACCAATGAAGTTTATGTATCAGGCAATCTTATTGAAGGCACAACTTTTAAGAAAGCCATCGTCTACCAGATCAGCAAGACAGATGGATATGCAGCTGCTGTACTGGACTTTCAGTTTTGGACGGATTTTTTCAATGGACCAGTTTCTATCACACCGGCATCGTATGGTCATGATGGTGATTATGGCCCCGGTATTTACCTGGTGAGCAGTGCTGCGGCGGGTGATGATGCATATTGGTTTTGGGAAATCACAGCTGATATTGGAGGTAATCCTGAGATGACCGGTTACATCATTCCTTCTGAAACATACGGTCCACCTGCGGATGCATCGCAAGCTGGTAATAGTGATAAGCTCGAGACAGGTGATTCGCGCACAACGAATGCATTTTACCTCGATGGCATTATACACTTCGTCATGAATATTGATGTGGGGGGTGGCTTCAGCGGGATTAGTTATAATCGTTTGAGTGTACCACAACAAAATGTCACAACAACTCGCTTCGGAGAACCTGGCAATGCTGATCTCGCGCATGCAGGTGTGGCTTCATTTGCTACCAGTGCTTCTGATCGTTCAGTGATGATATCTTTTTTGCGGAGTGGTGCTGCCATCTTTCCGGAATTTCGAGTTGTCAATGTTGATCAGGGCATGACCTTTTCCTCATCAGCATTGGTGAAAGGTGGAGAGACATACGTGGATCGTCTTGCCGGATTGGAGCGATGGGGAGAATACACGGGTATTGCGCGACGTCACAATAGTCCAGATCCGCGCACCTGGTCTGCTGGGTCTGTTGGTTCAAATGTTGCGGGGCAGATTGATCACACTTATAAAACATGGATAGGTGAAGTTACGAATGGACAAAATGTAAGTACAACGGATATCCAGAATTCAATTGCTTTTGGTGTTACACCTAATCCCGTGCAGGATTTTATTGAAATTAATTTTACGATTACAAAAGCTTCTCCACTGACGATTGCGCTCTATGACTCACGTGGAAACCTTGTCAAAACATTGTACCAGGAGACACCATTTATCGGATCGCATAAACTGTCATTTGAGATTGGTGATTTGCCGTTGGGTGCGTATGTGGTTTCGGTTTCTTCGATGGGAAGTGTGTTGGGAAGTGAGAAGATTGTGGTAGTTGAATAAAGGAAAAGGCGGAGGCGGAGGCGAAGGAAAAGGCGGAGGCGAAGGCGGAGGAAAAGGCGGAGGCGGAGGCGGAGGCGAAGGAAAAGGCGGAGGCGGAGGCGCAGGCTAATAAAAAGGCGAAGGCTAATGAAAGGAAAAGGAAAAGGCGAAGGCTAAGGAAAGGTTCCGCTTAATTACATACATATCCAAACACAGATAAAAAGCTTAGG
>JAYUXX010000373.1:0-19005 GCA_043752765.1 Saprospiraceae bacterium
TTTAAAAGGATAATTTAACTTAGATGCTACTTTTAAAGATTTAGAGCAGGCAAAATTGGCAACATGCCAAGCAATCAAAGCATATAATGAACTGAGGCCACACATGTCAATTCAGATGAGAACACCAAAAGACCTTTATGCCTCTTAAAACAATTATTTCTTAACCGAAACTGTCAACCTATTTTAGGACAAGACAAGAATTTCTAATTTCTAGTTCCTAGTTTCTAATTCCTAGTTCCTAGTTCCTAGTTCCTAGTTCCTAGTTCCTAGCTTTTTATCTCAACTCTCACCCGATGCTCCATTCCATCATCAATCAACGGAATCAAAACATCAAAAGATGTCCCATCCAGGGATACGGAAACCTGATCCGCTTCAGGCGAATGCTGATACATTTCAATCGTATAATTCGTGGACATGTATCGGTATCGGATGCTTAACTGTTTCCAGTCGGGTGGAAGACACGGTTCAAACATCAATGCGTTCCCTCTTCTTTTCAATCCGATCACATATTCGATGATCAGCTGATACATCCAACCTGCGGAGCCTGTATACCAAGTCCAACCTCCTCTCCCCGCATGTTGTGAAACAGCATATACATCGGCAGCAATCACATAGGGCTCAACTTTATAGACCGTGATTCCTTCTTTTGTCTGACCATGATTTATTGGATTGATCATCTGGAGCAATTCCCACATTCGTTTCTTGTCCCGCATGGCCGCAAATGCCATGATCATCCAAATCGCTGCATGCGTATACTGCCCACCATTTTCCCTCACTCCCGGAACATATCCCTTGATGTAGCCCGGATTCAAATCCGATTTGTCAAAGGGTGGATCAAACAGTTGTATTACTTTATCCTTGCGCCGTATCAACCGTTTTTCAGCTTCCATCATACCCATACGCGAACGCTGCGGATCACCCGCAGTAGATATAACAGACCAACTCTGTGCAATCGAATCAATCTTGCACTCCTCATTCACTTTCGAACCCAAAGGTGTTCCATCATCAAAGTAAGCCCGTCGATACCATTCTCCATCCCAGGCATGTGTTTCAATATTCGTTCTTAAAGTTTCTAGTATGCCAGTATATTTTTCGATACGTCCTGTATCATGCTTCAAATGCAGAACTTCAATAAATTTTTTGATGGTGTCATAAAGGAACCATGCAAGCCACACACTTTCTCCCTTACCTTCAGATCCCACACGATCCATACCATCATTCCAGTCACCTGCACCCATTAATGGCAATCCATGTTCTCCAAACTGCAATCCATATTCAATAGCTCTCACACAGTGATCATACAAGGATGCAGATTGATCTGAACGAATCGGAAGATCATAAACAGAATGTTCATCACGCGTGAGCTCGCGGCTTTCAAGAAATTGAATGTTCTCTTCCAGAATAGAAACATCACCTGTGACCAGAACATAGCGCGATGTAGCAAACGGAAGCCACAAATAATCATCCGAGCATCGGGTACGAACACCTCGTCCTACAGGAGGGTGCCACCAATGCTGCACATCGCCCTGCACAAACTGACGTGATGCACATAGAATGATCTGACGTCGTGCAAGTGCAGGTTCATTGTGAAAGAGAGATAATACATCCTGCAATTGATCACGAAATCCAAAGGCACCACCAGACTGATAGTAACCGCTACGAGCCCACAAACGGCATGCAATGGTTTGATAGTTTAGCCACCCATTGGTTATAATGTTGAGAGGAAGATCAGGACTGTCAACTTGTATTACAGATAGTGACTTATTCCAAAACAGGTTTACTTTTTCTAATGCCGCTCTTGCTGCTGATGCACCCTTACTATGACGGATGAGATAACTAATATCATTCAGATGCATTCCTGTACCCAATCGAAAGATCACTTCGCTTTCTTCTCCATCATCAAGATTAACCTGAACCTGTATGACACCACACGAATCTAGTCCTGCACCTGTCTTTCCGGAGAGTTTGGCTTTAGTCATGGCACATGGATTTCGTAATGTACCATTGCGACCAATAAATTCCTCACGATCCGTAGTGATATACCTGGTGGAATCATCGACATCAAAAAAGGCAATGAGACTTCCGAATTCGGTTCTGTACGAATTTCTCGCTACGATGGCACCACTGTTGAGATCCAACTCGGTCACAATATGCATCAACGTTTTATGTCGAAGGTCACCCAGCACCCATTCAACATAACCTGTAACTGAAATTTGACGCGGACGTCCGGAACGGTTACGCAATTTTATTACTGTATATTTTATCGGTTTATCCGGATCTACATAAACCCACATTTCGGAATAAATTCCATCCTCAGTATGTTCAAACACACTGTATCCAAATCCATGCCTTGAAACATAAGGTGTTGCTCCTCTTGCGGGAAGTGGTGCAGGTGACCAAAATCTTCCTGTCTCTTCATCCCGAATATAAAAATGCTCACCTCCTAAATCAGTGACCGGATCATTGTGCCATGGCGTAATTCGTAACTCATGTGCATTTTGAAACCATGTATACGATTGACCGCTTTCTGAAATGACTGTTCCAAAATCAGGATTCGCTATCACATTCGACCATGGCGCAGGTGTTACTTGATGAGGGGAAGTTGTGATAACATATTCTTTTCCCTGATTCGCAAATCCTCCAAGACCATTGTAAAATTCAAGATTACGGGGTAATGCAGCGGTACTCTCAATAGCCTGATATGTTTTCGAAGGAGTAAAATTTGGGATTATAGGTTTTAATTTTTTACGCCTGTTTATCTGCCCCTCTAGTGTTCCGAGTTTATCAGAAATGATGACACGCGCTACAGTTTGAAATAATATGCGGTCTTCATTCGACAATTGTTCAGCAGATCGGATAGAGATGCCACCGGGTTTATCCTGGACATCCGAAACATTGCCAGGTGCTATTAATGACAGGATTTGATTATGTAGTATTTGTCTGTAACCTCCATAATCTTCGTTCCAAATCACAAGGTCAACAATCAGACCTTTGAGTCGCCAAAACGAATGCGCCTGTACAAGTTTTTCTACTAATTCAATATTCGTACTGTCTTCGATCTGCAACAACACTATCGGCCAATCTCCCGATATTGAATGACTCCACAATCCCGATTGACCACGCTGGTTTTTTATAATTACTGCTGGATCCGCACGCAGGGAAGCATTGGAGTAGATAATAGATCCGGCTAATTTGCAATACAACAATGAATCTGCAGGAGTTGCATTTATTTGTCTCAGTACAACATGACTATGCGTCCAGGCTAATTCAAACGCACGATCAATCATGGGCTTGTCCTGATATTTGTCAATCAGATTCTGGCAATCTTCATGGGCCTTTCCTATACCATACACCATATCAATAGCGACTGATTCATATGGTTTTAATTCAATCCGGTATTGGATAGCCACCACCGGATCCAATACAGATCCATCTCTACCAGAGAGTCCTTCCTGCTGGGACATGACCCGTGGATGTGTAATCGTATTACCTCTCCCGATAAATTGATCTCTGCTGGTTTCATATGTCACCTCTCTCACTTCTGCACCTTGTACCTTCATCAGGTGAAACATCCACGATGGATGTTCATCAACAGACCGGGGTCTGCGTGTACACATGATAGCATTACGATTAGAAATGATTTCTGTTTGTACGAACAGATTACTAAAAGATGGATGCAACATTTCTGCGATTCCCTGGTTGAGTACGACTTCCGAATAGCTGGTGATCTCAATTGACCTCGGCTTTCGTGAACGGTTTGTGATATGCAGCCGTCTCATTTCAACATCATCCTCCGGAGATACGACGATTTCAGTATGTGCATCGATCCGAAAATCTTTTCGCCTGAACTCGGCGCGACCCTGTGAAAATATTACTTCATACTGCTCAGGCTCCTGCAGCGTAGGCTGATGTGTCGATGACCAATATTCTTTCGTTTCTAGGTCACGGATATAACAGAAACTCCCCCAATTGTCACTTGTGCCGTCTTCACGCCATCTTGTAACAGCAATATCATTCCAGCGGCTATATCCACCACCTGAGTTGCTGATCATGACATGATACCTGCCATTGGACAATAACTGTACTTCAGGTACTGGCGTGTTCGCAGTATTGATGACCCGCAATTCTACATTGACAGGTTCGGCCGGTAAATCGGCAATATCAATAGCAGGTGAATAATACGTCGTGACCTGAGGAATTTTTTCTTGCAACAACAATAACGAAGTCTGAAATTGCAGGTCCGCCTCAAATCGTTTCTGCATAGGTTGATCCAGGAGTAGATAAGCAAGCGATAGAAAACTCATTCCCTGATGATGCGTCATAAATGATTTTACTACACCCACATTTTGTCCACGTTGTAATCTTGCTGGTGTATAATCAATGGCTTCATAAAATCCCCACTTACCTTCAAAGCCTTCAAATGATAATAATTTTAAATTTTCATAAGCTTGATCCGGTTCAATCATCAATGCCATCACAGACGCATAGGGAGCCACAACATAATCATCACTGAGACCACGCTTCAATCCCAATCCGGGAACACCAAATGCACGATACTGATAGTCCATATTGGCATGTACCATATTAAATCCGGATTCCGATAATCCCCACGGCAAACCTCTTCGTTTGCCATAGTCGATCTGACGCCTCACAGCACCTTTGTGTGTCTGATCCAATAATGTGGATTCGTATGCGGGCGCGAGTAGCAAGGGCATCAGATATTCAAACATTGAACCACTCCATGATATAAGTACAGGATCAGTACCTGATGAAGTAAGTTGTCTTCCCAAAGCAAACCAACTTTCCTGCGGGATTTTACCCTGAGCAATAGCTACGAAAATACCCAGACGCGCCTCTGATCCCAGCAAGTCATAAAATCCCGGATCTCGACGATGTTCTTCCACATTATATCCGATCGAAAAAAAGTGCTGTGATTTATCATAGAGAAAATCATATTCATATTCTGAAAAATCAATGCATTGATGCGCCATTCTATCTATGATCATCATAATGCCTTTAGCAGCATCCTGCGCCTGATGTATTTGTGTCTGGAATTGATGCAGCCAGGCCTCTTCTTCTTGTGTTCTTTCTTCGGCATTCCATTGCGCTATTCTATAGGAAAGAATATTGGAGAGTTCGGAAACATGCTGCAGAGTTAAAATTTTATCAAGTAATAATTTTAATTCGGAATACTTCATCGGAATGGATGGTTGATATGTCCAGGAAGTTAAAAGATTAACCTCTTCATACGCTTTTAAAGATTGTGTAAACAGTGCGTCTGCCCACCAGTAGGTTTCGCCTTGCAGGTTTGAACTCAATTGCTCACGTAAACTTCGTGCGGAATTCACCAGGTTTTCCAGAAATAGTTTTACAGATGAGTTGGTTTTTATTTTATCTGCGCAAGCCGTTTGTACAGCTTCCTGGATTTTTCGTAATGATTCTGAATCTTTAATTTTTTCTTCACAAACACGAATTGTATCTAGCAGCCCCTCATACATTTGATCGCGAATAATGGGCTGATGATATAGAGAAAGTAAACCTTCCTTCAGCGTAAGCAAGCAAGCCGCAAGATTTCCGCTATCTACAGTTGATACATACCTTGGTGGTAAAGGCATCAATGTAAGGGTATCATACCAGTTGAGAAAATGTCCTTTATAACGTGCTAATCCCTGCATTGTGGTTAATGTAGCATTACATCGATCGATAAGTTGATGTAGCGACAGATATCCAAAGTCATATGCTGCCAGTGTTGACACCAGCGTGAGACCGATGTTCGTCGGAGATGTTCTATGGGCTACTTTAGGAGAAGGTTTTTCCTGAAAATTATCCGGAGGTAACCAATTGTCTTCCGGCCCTATAAAATTCTCAAAGAAGGCCCATGTTTTTCGTGAGAGGTTCTTGAGATAATTATTCTGATGCAGTGATAATGTGGCTCGCTTTCTTGCCTGGGGAAGACTGATGTACCATGCAATGAACGGTGATAATATCCATAGGATGAGGATCGGACTGGCGATGATAAAAGCAGGCCAGGATATAAGTGGCAGCAACACCATCAGGACACCTCCTAACAGAGGGCCTATCCACATGGTCACATATTGTCTGAATAAATTTTTATGTCCCGAACTTGCACCAAATGGATCCCATTGCAATAAATGTTTGTGTCTCACAAACATTCGCCAGTTCGTAAGCAGGATAGCATGTACATTGACAAACGCCTCATACGGCAAGGTGATGATCGTCCATACATGCTGGACAATCTGGTTGATCAGATTTTCAATCGATAAGATGGTATGATTTAACCATGAAACATCATCATGTTTGTTCAAGAAGCTCCAGCTAAAGGACAATATAGATGGAGGAACAATGATCCCAATGCTCGTAATGGTCCAAAACCATGGTGTCGTAGAAACGATCCAACCACATAAAAGCAGAAATAATAATGCGAGTGGCACAAGACTTCGCCGAAGGTTGTCAAAGATCTTCCAACGTGATAAAGCCGTGAGCGGATTTTTATGATGCCCCTTTGTTGGACCGGGAACTCCGGGAAACAACCATCTGCCTATTTGCCAATCACCACGTATCCAGCGATGGCGTCTTTTCATATCGGATAAGTATGAAGAAGGAAATTCTTCATACAGTTGTACATCACTGATCAAGCCTGAACGGGCATGACAACCTTCTAATAAATCGTGGCTAAGGATGCGGTTTTCCGGGAATCTATTATTTAATGATTTTTCAAATGCATCCACATCATAAATTCCTTTTCCAATAAAGGATCCTTCTTTAAGCGCATCCTGATAAACATCTGAAACCGCCCGGGTATACGGATCGATACCCGGTTCATTGCCATGGAGTCTTGCATACCATGATGAAGTTACATCCGGTAAACTTGTAGCTAACCTTGGTTGAAGGATTCCATACCCGGCGACAACTCTGCTTTTCTTTTCATCATAAATAGGCTGATTCAAAGGATGTGCCATAGTAGCGATAATCCTGGCAGCAGCTTCTCTCGGTAATTTTGTATCCGAATCCAGCGTGATGACATATTTTACTTGTTGAAGCACTTCAATATCACCGGCTATCAGCAGAAATTTTTCTGTTGCTCTTCCTCTTAACAACCCATTGAGGTCTCCGAGCTTGCCACGCTTGCGCTCATACCCCATCCACATTTTATCCGCTGCATTCCAAACCCGGGGACGATGAAACAGAAAAAAAGTATCGTTCGTAGCGTTGCTATATTTTTTATTTAATTCACCTATTCGTTTGTTTGCATAATCCAGCAGAAATTTGTCATTCGGCAACGTTTCTGTAGCGGCATCCCGAAAATCTGTCAGCAAAGCAAAATGTAAATTCGGCTGTTTATTTGCGAGGTAACGCACTTCCATGGTTTCAATCAAGTCTTCAAGCTCCTCCGGACTGTTAAACAGTGTAGGAACGGCCACTAACGTTCTCGATTCATCAGGTATTCCTTTAGTGTAATCCATCCGTGGAAGAAAATCCGGTTGAATCAGGATGGTAGAAAGCCAGTTGACTATTGCAATAGCCAGATGACTGGTAGCCAGAATTGAAAAAATGGCAATCGCAATTGTCCAACCCGGAAGTAATTCCTCATTTGCGGCATGTTGTACAATGGCTCCTGTCAGTAGAAGCGTGAGCACAACAATTGAAATCGCATACATCGTGAATGGAAATCCACAAATGGATTTGTATATTTTTTTAAGTACAGACAAATGAATACCGGATCTTTTTTCGGTCTGTGAAATTCCTTTGCCGATGAGGTAACATCCAACATGTTTTTTATGCGGATTGCTGTCACTTGCAGTTGCATTTTCCTTTGCCAGGTCAACCGCGATACGCGCTATTTCTAATTCAGATTTACGACTTCGTATTGCGACATTTTCAACGACATGCCGGTATTGGTCACGCGTATGAAAGTCCATATGTGCATAGACATCATCAATATCTTCGCGCAATATTTTATCAACCCCACTTGTTTTCTCTACAAATTCACGCCAATCGGTAATGTTTATAAAACGAAGGCTTCCGATACTGTTACTCATGGAAACCTGGTCGGCTGCCTGTTTCTGATTTTCCTGATGAACGAGTGTATTTGTGGTGACACCATTTTCAGATAATCGCTGTTCGATCCATGTGAGCGGTAGATTGAGTGCAGGGCCTTTTCCTAAAAGCCGTCGAGTCAATTCCGCTACAAATGAACTCACCATGGGTGGTGCCGAACGAGCCATGTCGGCGGTCACTACGATTAGACTCTTCGGATCCTTTTCGGCCACTTCGGTCATACGATCCGCCCAATAGTCCGCAAGATTTTTATTGATACGATCCATCGCGAGCGTAGCCGCAAGACGACGAAGATTTTCAATGAGGGCTAACCGAAGCATGATGGGAACTGCCCACAATTCGCCCAAATTTAAATTCGTAACTTTTTGATAGCCAGTAATAAATGTGTACAGATTTTCCAGATCTACACGTCCATCGCTATGCGCGATAATTTCTAAAGCGATATTGTAAACACGTGGTAGGCCAGCGAGAGGACCCTTTGCTAGCCTGGGTAATGTCTCGCTATATGCTTTCGGAAAATGTTTTTTCCCAATCTGAATTTGTTCCTCGATGATGTAATAATTATCGAGCAACCATTCCCCAGCCGGTGAGATGAGACTATTCTCCTGTGCAGATTCAATTAATAGGTTCCTTACCTCCACCAGAATCTCCTGGTTTTCATCCAGTCGCTTGATAAGTTGTTCGGGCGCAGGGCCTGTACTCAGTACGTGAGTGGAGGCCAGCGAAGTAGCGTACTGCTCAAGTTGTTGTGTACTGAATAGCTCTGCCCGAAGTGGTGACTTTTCATTTTCGTATTTCCGCATCAGGGAGTCGCCCAGAAAGGTGATCCTGATTTGAGACAAAAAGTCCTGAATAGGGTTAGTAGGCACTTAGTATTAGATATTTAGCTTAAAAATAAGTTCTTACAACCCGTAGAATTTCAATCATCAAAAGCAAATATAGGTTGGTGTGAGCGCCTCAGATCAATCATGATGACAATCCGGAGAAGCTTTAATGAGAGACAAAAGAAGGCTATCGAATGTTTGAAAGAACAGAATTCCAGAGGACTAGGCTTTGTGTAGAAGTTCCTCATACTCAGGATGCATACGGATATATTTAGAGATATAGGGACAGAAGACTTTGATCTTTACATCTTTCATTTTCGCATACTCCAGAGCATATTTAATCAAAACTGATGAAATACTCTTACCTCTATATTCCTCAGGGACAAAGACGTAGAGAAGGATCAGGATTCCGTCAAACCATTTATAATCAATATAGGCAATACCGTTTGGCAGGTTGACTTCAAATTGATTGGAAGTTTCATTTAAGGTGACCTTGTAGATTTCTGTAGATTCCATAGTGTTTTAAACATAATTGTGGATAATCAACAATCTCATAAAGCTTTAGTTGAAATGATGGAAGCAAGATATAATATTCATATACTACATAAATCGTATATGTTCTGATTCGCATTAAAATCCTGCCGTATACTCCAATTGCTGCATTTTTTTGCGAACTTTGTTGCTTCTTGTTTTTAAAACAATCCCAAAAATGGATAAAAACGGACCGATTGTCATCATTGAGGATGATAGAGATGATCAGGAATTACTGGATGAGGTCTTTAAAAATTTAGGCTACGAAAATTCTATAGTTTTCTTTGAAGATGGCAATGCTGCTTTAGAATATCTCAACAAATCGGAAATCATCCCTTTTTTGATTTTGTCTGACATTAACATGCCGAAAATAAACGGATTCGAACTCCGCAACAGGATCCGGACGAATGATCAATTACATCTGAAATGTATCCCGTATTTGTTTTTTACAACGAGTGCCAATAAACAATCAGTGATTGAGGCCTACTCGATGTCGGTGCAGGGTTTTTTTGTAAAGCCAACCAATTTTAACGAAGTCCAGAACTCGATCCGGAAAATTGTAGAATACTGGAAAGAATGTATTGCGCCAAGTGAGTATTGAAAAATTACTTTCTCTTCAGATTTAGATACAAAGTTCAAGATCCTGCATTCCGTTTTGTTTTTGTTTTAGTAGAAAGTCCTGAATAGTCTTTGCAAAAATTTAGGATGGAAAGCTCCAATCTGTTATATAGCGTTCAACCCAACTCTATATCCTTGTTATAAATACTTTTAACCAAATGACATTTCTGATGTTCTCATCAAGTCTTAACCCGCACAAGATTTAAACACCAGGGTTTTCCCTTAAAATAGTGAATGATGAAGAAAGAAGAAATTTTGCAACTTGTGACTCGCCAGATGGAAGGTAATATCCAGGAACTTAATAATTCACTAGAGAACTACCAGGCAGCTTCTGATATTGATGAGGGGGATACCATTGACCTGGAAGAACTTTCTCAACAATCTGAGACTAAAGAAATTCAGCGACAATTGCAGACGCAGCGAGATATTGCTCAGGCGGGTCTTGAACTATTGACTGACTTCGCCGGAGCAGCGTCTACTTCTGCCCGTTCTGGTGCACTTCTGGAAACTGATAAAAACTGGTTTCTGTTGGGAATTTCTATCCCGGCCGTACAGGTTGGCGACAAAGAATTATTAGGTGTTTCACCTGAGTCGCCGGCATATTCCGTCATTATCGGAAAAACAAAAGGTGAGAAATTTAAGTTGGGTAATAATAGTTACACCATTTTGGGCATTCATTAGTTTCATGTTGCAATAATTCATTAGAGAAGGTTGTTTTAATGCTGGTCTGCTCAGATAGTATCTCCACTTGATAATTTTTATCACTCCTCTATTATTCTAATAATTTCCTCGTACCCCTTTAATGGTTTTATTACCCTGTTCGACCTCTATATCGGATCATTCAGGGTAGGGAATGCCTGGAAAACAGTTGGATTCCTGTTCATTTGTAACAGATTAAATTTTCAGTGTTTATGAATTGCTTGTACGTAAGAGTTAGCATTTGTTTACTCATTTTATTCAATGTTTCATTGAGTACAGTCAATTCGCAATCTAACCCCAATGAAGATGAAGGTGGCAATTGGAAGTTATGGGGTGGGGTTGATGTTGACCTGACATTATCCAGAAAAGCTGAATTTTCCGTCAACTATCTTCGAGGATATAATTTAGGAAAACCATCATCGATAAGTTTTAACCAGGTTGGTGCTTCGTATGATTATGATTTCTCTAAGAAATTTGGCGTTAAAACAGGCATCGTCGTCAATCAATTTCCGGGCTCAGATAATCTGACCTACCGTGGCTACCTGCGAGGTACGTATAAAGGAAAATTAGGAAAGAAACTGAACTGGGCTAATGGAATACAATTAGAAAAGCATTCTCGAAATGAAAACAGATTTGACTACAGAGTCATTTATATGACGCGTCTGAGTTTGCGCAAACGTTTTGATTTTCTCAACATTTCACCATCTGTTTCTTACGCATTGTATTATAATATAGGAGGATCCAAAATACAATACTATGATCAGGAAGGACTCCGTACGGTAAAGCAATCTGCAGATGGCTTTCACAGAGGTAGATTAACCTTTAATGTGAATAGTAAAATAAGTGACATGCTATCCGTATCAGCCTATTATCTCCTGCAAAACGAATTCAATCTTTTTGCGGGCAATCGGGAAATCAATGTGACGAAACCTAATGGAAAAATAACGAGGCCTTTTAATGACTACAGCGTACTAGGATTATCACTCCTCTTCAATTTTGATATGTATCTATAAATGTATTGAATCAAATAATTTGTAATAGCCATGGAAAAAAGAATCAAAAAAACATATGTATGCCGGAATATTATTGACTTTAATGTAGTCAGTGTTATTCCCCAGGACTATTTGGCACAAGTGGGTGACGTAGGCATATTTGTGGTTGAGCATATTGGCAAACATACCCGTGTGCAGTCTGCTTCTAAATTAAATGTCAGCATCATTGATGGTGATCACATCATGGCTGCCTTCGGTACCCGATATGCAACCGCCCAAATTGAAGGTTATTTACCTGAGCATGTTGATCAGGAATTGCATATCCTCGGTGCAGGTGGAACCATAGGTGTTGTAAAGAGTATGCATTATAATTATGAAGAAGTTGGTCCCACCAAACTTAAGCTTGTTGGTTTGGTGACAAATGCTGAAGGTCAGGTAGTGAATACTAAGACCTTAGAGAAAAAACGTATGACTGCCTTTAAAGGTAAAATGGCTGCATCTACAAAAGTGATCCTGTCATTAGGATCTTCCATGGATAGCGGAAAGACCACTTCAGCAGCCTACTTAGTGCACGGACTTAATTTGGCGGGAATGAAAGTCGCATTCATCAAGTTGACAGGTACAATTTATACAAAGGATTGTGATTTAGCTTATGATCTGGGTGCAGATATTTCTACTGATTTTGGAGAATTTGGTTTTCCGTCAACCTATATGTGCGATGAGAAAGAGTTGATGGATCTATATGAATCATTATTGACAGTGGTGCTTCCTATAAAACCTGATTATGTGGTCATGGAGATTGCAGATGGATTATATCAAAGAGAAACTAAAATGTTGTTGAATAATTCGAAATTTATGTCCACCATCCACGGTGTCATGTTTTCGGCCGGAGATAGTTTGTCTGCTATTAATGGTATTCATTTGTTGAATCAGTGGGGAATTCATCCTGATTGTTTGAGCGGTTTGTTTACAGCTAGTCCCTTACTGATTCGTGAGGTTAATGAGAACACCTATTTGCCGGTCTTCAATATTCAGGAACTCTCTGTGGGAAATATTGCGGTTAGCATATTTCAACATAAAGTCCCACTCAAGATGACTGGCACTTACAATTGAAATGATTTGATTGCAAGGAGGTGACTTAGGAATAAAATATAATGTATAAAAAAGAAAATCATGTAATAGCACATTTTCTGAAATTCCGTTTGGAATTTTGCTTCGTTATTTTTATTGGATTTCTGAATAACATCATTTCTTTTTTACTACCGATTTCTATCGGCGTATTTTTTTCAATTTACTTTAACACAGGGAGTACGAAAGAATCACTTTTGCAATGGATAGGTGTGGAACTTAATTCCATTAGTCAATTTTTCTTTTTTTTTAGCACTTTACTGATCTTAAAAGGCATACTTGCTTTTGTAGAAAATTTTATGACTTTCAAGCAGGGTGAGCTGTTCGTGAAGCATATCAGAGAAGGAGTATTTTCATCTCAGATTCATTGGAGTGATTTATCATTTCCGCATCAATCCTATGGCAAGTATTTATTACGCTACAGCAATGATTTAAAAAGTGTTCAAAATTATCTGACCCGAGGCTACATGGAGGGAATTAAAAGCTCACTTTTTATTGTAACAGGTTTCTTTATCCTTTTCTTGATCAATGTGCCCATGACCTTGCTGTTGCTTGGACTTTTAATGGTGGGTGTATTTCTCATCTTTCTGCTTGCGAGATGGCAGACCAATTATATTGTGAGAAGTCGTTCCGCGAGGAGTAGCTTGCTCGCATATGTAGCCCGACAGTTTGCCAGATTCAGAAAAGTAAAGGACAATCAGGATGAGGCACGTGTTTTGACCAACTTTAACCGTAGGTCTGACAATCTATATGATGCTAATATGCAATACAATGTCTCAGAAAGTTTCATTTTGATGCTGGTTCCTTTCCTGATTTTTGGAATGATAGGTACTTTACTATTGCGTATGTATCAACTACCTGGTACTATATCAGCATCAGAAGGGTTAATGATGGTACTTATTCTTTTGATGTTGGAAGGAGGAATTCGGAGGCTGCTAAAAGTGCCTACCTACCTCAATAAAGGCAGAATTTCTTTACAAAAAATTGACAAACTTAACCAGGAACCTATTCCGGACGCCGAGTGGGTCGAACAAGCTAAGTAATCAAAGGACAAGGTTTAGATGATTGTTTTTAGGACAATGCATCGGAAATTGTAAAACGCTGCCTGCCTCATGTGCATAAATGCATATTTGTTAGTTAAATTTCTACAAAAAGGATAGACAATATAATTCCTGTCAGACTTATTCTGCTTATAACCGACAGTGCCCAAAATTTAACTTCTGGTAATTTTTCTCTCCATAAAATAGTTTTATCTTGTCAGACCAACTCCCCAGTTTAATGGATCATCCACCATCTTATTTTCCATTCGCCACGAGCCGGGAAACTTTAACCAAAAAAACAAAACAGGTTTATTATTAATTGGGTTCATCCTCTGGATGTTCAGTAACTATTTATTCACTTCACTTAAAAAATGCAATTCAATTAACTTATGAAAAAATCGATACTCATTAGTTCATTCATTTTCTCCTTGCTTAGTATTTGTTTCAATACGAGTTTAGTAGCAGGTGGTTGGGCTTCAAATGCCCCGACATTATCGACCACAAATTCCGGCCTCTCTAGTACTGCTGTAGTTTGTTATACACCGACGTGGCCCACTACGTCGAACATCACCGAAACAAGTGCAACTTTCAGTTGGGAATACGGATCAGGTGCACAGAGCTTCACAGTACAGACAAGATTTCCAAACGGAACATGGGCTAATATCCCAGGCGGACCCGTTTACAACACTTTTGTTATTCTCGGAGGACTTCAGCCTAACACTACCTATGAATGGCGTGTTAAGGCGACATGCTATGGTGGAGAATCCAGTAACTGGACTAACCCGGTAACTTTTACTACCCTCGGTTCATCTTGTTATGCTCCAAATTACCTTTCCACAACTAACATTAGCACGACTACAGCTACGTTCAATTGGAACTCTGCAAGTGGTGCCGTTAGTTATTCCATTCAATGGAGGTTAGCAGGTGGAACTTGGCAAAATCTCGGCGGAGGTCCATGGACAAATACGTGGGTCAATGTTGGCGGATTCAACCCCGGTACAGCCTACGAATGGAGAGTAAAAAGCAATTGCTCAAATGGATCCACAAGTTCATGGTCATACAGCCAGGGCTTCACTACGTTATCAAATACTTGTAATACACCGACGTGGCCAACCACATCAAATGTTACAGCTACATCTGCAAAATTTAGCTGGTCATCTGCTTCAGGTGCGCAGAGCTATACAGTTCAAATACGCTTGCCAAACGGATCATGGTCTGATGTCGGAAGCCCTGTCACAAATACATGGGTAACGGTTACAGGTCTTAATCCGAACACTACGTATGAATGGAGGGTGAGATCTAATTGCAGTTCATGGCAATACAGCAGCTGGACATATCCGGTCAGCTTTACTACGCTTGGTAACGCATGCAACACACCTACATGGCCTACAACTTCAAATATTACCCAGACTTCAGCTAAGTTCAGTTGGTCAACAGCGTCAGGTGCACAGAGTTACACCGTGCAAATACGTTTACCAAATGGTACATGGCAAGACCTATATGGAGGTCCTTTCTCTAATAACTGGGTAACTGCTTCAGGTTTGACACCAAGTACTACTTATGAGTGGAGAGTACGTTCCAATTGCTACGGTGGTCAACAAAGTAGCTATACATATCCTGTCAGTTTTACCACACTTGGCGCATCATGTAGTATGCCAACATGGCCAACTACCTCTTACATAACAGAAACTTCTGCAAAATTCAGTTGGTCATCAGTATCAGGTGCTCAGAGTTATACAGTTCAGCTTCGTCAGCCAAATGGAACATGGGCAGATGTAGGATACCCTGTTAGTAACGCGTGGGTAACTGTAACTGGTCTTACTCCAAGCACAACTTACGAATGGCGTGTGCGTGCAAATTGTGATTCATGGCAGTACAGTAACTGGACATATCCTGTTACGTTTACTACGCTGGGTACCTCTTGCACAGCTCCTACCTCGCTGTATACAACTTATATCACTCAGACTACGGCAACCTTCGATTGGTCACCTGTCAGTGGTGCATTAAGTTATTCTATTCAGTATCGGTTAGCGGGTGGCACATGGTATGACCTGAATGGCGGTCCATTTACAAATACATGGGTAAATGTTGGTGGTTTCCAGCCTTCTACTACATACGAATGGCGGGTTCGTAGCAACTGTTACAGCTGGCAGATGAGTTCATGGTCGTATGGTGTAAGCTTTACTACGCTTGGAAATTCTTGTAGCATTCCTACATGGCCATCAACATCAAATATTACAAGTTCATCAGCAAGCTTTAGCTGGTCAGCAGTATCCGGTGCACAGAGTTACACAGTACAAACCCGTTTGCCTGGTGGCACATGGTATGATGTACCTGGTGGACCTTTCACCAATAATTCGGCTACTGTTTATGGATTAAATCCAAATACTACATACCAGTGGAGAGTTAGAGCTAATTGTTATAACGAAGGTTACAGTTACTGGACAAAAGCTGTCAGTTTCACCACAAGTGGTGGTGCATCATGCCATGCTCCAGGCTCACTTTCTACAACAAATATTACTGCAACTACAGCAACGTTTAATTGGGCACCTGTAAGTGGCGCTATGAATTATTCGATCCAATGGAGAAATGCAGGTGGTATCTGGTATAATCTTTCCGGTGGACCATGGACTAGTACATGGCTTAACGTGGGAGGCTTCCAGCCAGGAAACACCTACGAATGGAGAGTTAGAAGTAATTGTGACTATGGAAATTGGAGTGCCTGGTCGTACAGCGTAAGCTTTACAACGCTAGGATACTATTGTAATACTCCGACCTGGCCTACAACATCAAATATCACTGATACATCAGCTAAGTTGAGCTGGACAGCATCATCCGGAGCACAGAATTATACAGTTCAGACTCGTCTTCCTAACGGAACATGGGCTGATGTACCGGGTGGACCTTTCACTACAAATTTCTATACAGTGTTTGGCTTAAATCCAAATACTACGTATGAGTGGAGAGTACGCTCAAATTGCAGTGGTGGTCAACAAAGCGCCTGGACAAATCCAGTGACGTTTACGACTACAGGTACTTCTTGTCCTACTCCAACAGGAGCTACAACTTCCAACATTACGGACAGCACAGCTCAGTTTACATGGTTACCTGTGACAGGAGCAGAAGGTTATGTAGTTCAGACTCGTCTTCCAAACGGAACATGGGCTGATGTGCAGGGATCACCATTCACTGACACTTCAGTGACGATGACTGGTTTGATCACCAACACGACCTATGAGTGGCGCGTGAGAACTAATTGTACTGGAGGCGTTCAAAGTAGCTTTACAAATGCAATTATTTTCACTACTACCGGATCAGGATCTGCTAACGATAGCTGTGTCAATGCGATCGTACTGCAAGTAGGAAATACATGTACGAATACTTCAGGAACAAATGTCAATGCTGCAGGTAGTATTCCTGCACCTATCGGCGGATGTCCTACAGGTGATTACAGAGATGTATGGTTCAAGTTTACGATGCCGAATGTCAACAATCCGTTTGTTACGATTCGCACTACAGCGGGTACTTTGACGGATGCTGTCATGGAAGTATATGTAGGAACTACCTGCGCTAATATGACCTATGTTACTTGTGAAGACAACAATACGAATGGCAATGGCTCAACAATGCCGGTTGTCAATGTCGAAGGTGGTCCGAACAATACCATTTGGGTTCGCGTGTGGGGATTAAATACTACTGTAGGCACATTTGATATCTGCGTATTCAATTCTCAGTCAAACAATCTTACAGAAAACTTTGACAGGAATGTATTGCCAGATGCGGGTGTAGAATTAGAAACTATCGTTAGTGAAACAGAAGTTGAAGAAACTTTGAATCGTGAGATAGTGCCTCTTTCACTGAGTGTAACACCAAATCCAGCGACTGATGTCCTGAATATAGTGTTTGCACAAACGAAGGAGACTACAGTATCTGGTATCCTGATCCATGATGTTTCCGGAAAAACAATGGTGAAGAGAGATTATGATGCTCAGGGAGCGATTGAATTCAATGATCAATTCGATGTGTCTGCATATTCACCTGGAATCTATTTCCTACGGGTGGTTACGACGACTGGAATTATTACTGAGAAAGTAATGGTTGTTCGAAATTGATGAGTAGAATAGAAATGTTTTAATGTATTAGCATAAAAAAGCCCTGAAAATTTCAGGGCTTTTTTTATGCTTTGATTAGTTTCGAGTTATACGAATCGAAGAGGTATAGAATAGTAATGAAAACATAATGAAGAGTAATACCTGTAAAGGCACAAATAATAAATATCTGGAAGAATATCACAGCGAAACTGCTGCAGGGATGGGGGCGGAAGAAATTCAAAAATCCTATGGATATAAAATGACTCCTTTCCAATGTCGTAGTTGTGGTTATTGGCATCTGAAATCTATTACAACCCGGCAGCAATGCCTTATTTGTACAGACAGTTCTTTGTTTCTCAAAGATCTATATTCTTCGAAAGCCGAAGCCGAGGCAACTGTGGATCGGTTGCGCAGGGAAAAGAAAGTGCAGTTGTATCCGTATAAGTGTCCCCATTCGAATGGGTGGCATTTGAGTAAGAAGCAAGCAGGGAAAGGTAAATAGGGGAGTGGGAAAGGTCATAGACGGATTACAATTTGGAACTTATCAATTCCAGGTTCCATTTACATGATGATCTTATGATTGTGCAAATTCAATGATAGGTATCATATTTCCATTATCTGCATGCTGCAAAGATTTAATATAAATTGATCGTATCTCATTTTTAGATGTCAGATTTTTACTCCCCCAGCTAAACAAATTTTGTTTAAATAACTTTTCCATCATGATATCTGCCATCAATCGGCTGTGCCTTCCATTGCCATTTGGAAAACAATGTATAACGACTAATCTATGTTTAAATCTTATTGCAATTTCTTCAGGCGTATAAACTTCATTAGATATTAAGTAACTCGTATCATCCATCAGCTTTTTTAGTTCGATAGGAATTTGATGCCACACAATTCCACGATTTTTATCTGACTTTCTAAATTGCCCTGCCCATGACCAGATTTCTCCATACATTTTTTTGTGAAGTTGTCTGATGAATGCTTCTGATAGTAATTG
>JAYUXX010000374.1:0-8550 GCA_043752765.1 Saprospiraceae bacterium
CACACGCGCGGCATTTTCTCCATCGATTGCGTTTGCTTCTGCGGTTGCTTCACCTACTTTGGCAATGGCATCTGCAGCACTGACTGAAACTCTTTTTTCTTTATTCGCATTGGCCTCACCGATACTACCATCACGATTTTTTTCAGCAACACTTTGTTTGGCATCATTGATTGCTTTTGCTGCAGCATTTTTTCCTAATGCTTCGATGTAACCACTTTCATCCTGGATATCAGTGACATTTACGTTGATCAGCATAAGACCAATTTTTCGCAATTCACTTCCTACGTTAGAACTGACGTACGTAAGAAATTTATCGCGGTCCGAATTAATCTCTTCGATATCCATTGTAGCGACTACAAGTCGAAGTTGTCCGAAGATGATATCCTTTGCAGTTTCCCTGATTTCGTCGGTAGATTTACGCAATAATCGTTCGGCTGCTATTTCCATCACGCCAGGCTCATTGCTTACAGCAACTGTAAAACGAGAGGGCACACTTACCCTGATATTTTGTCTTGATAATGCTCCGCGAAGATCTACATCGATACTTATCGGAGTGAGATCCAGAAATTCATAATCCTGTATGACGGGCCAAACAAATGCAGCTCCTCCGGCTAGACATTTAGCAGAAGTACCGCCAGCGGTTTTTCCATAGATCACAAGAATTTTATCGGAAGGGCATCTTTTGTATCTGGAAATAAACCATAATAACATGATGAAGAAGAGGCCTACGAGACCTGCGACAATGACTACAAATGATCCAGTGAGATCCATAGTATTTAGTTTTTAGCGTGAAGTTTCGAAATAAATTTACGTTTTGTAGAGCGATGTCTGAGCATGTATTTTGATGCCCAGTTCAAATGTGAATTGAATATAGGCTGACTTATCAGACATTGAACATGCAACCATCTATTGCTTGTCATACTTTGCTACCGAGAGATATTTTCATCTGGTAAAATAACCGATTCCACTTTCAAAACATTCCCATCCATAATATCAATGACTTTTATTGGTGTGCCTGTTTTTAAAGATTCGCCCTGCGTGACCGCATCTAATTCCCGAATGCGTCCTTCTACGAGTAAATGGACCTTCCCGATTCCTTGTCCTTGTGCGGGGATCGTGAGATAAACTTCTCCGGGTTTGTCAAGCGCGTTGTATAAGTTCAGTGTACCTGATTGTTCGAGCTGAGCAAATTTATAGATCATATACGCTACCATAAACATCGCTGTTAAGCCGGCTATTGATGAAAGTAAAACAGCTAACCAGACACTCAGATTATTTCCTAATGTTAATACACCTGTCCATCCAAAAAAGGTAAAAAAGGCAATAATGCTTCTCACTGAAAGAGCTGAAAATTCATGATCAAATGATACAATGTCACCCGAATGATCAAAATCAGTACCATCGGCATCGAAGCCTATCAGCAGCAGGATAAACTGGATAAAAAACAGAACACTAAAAATGACGGCAATGAACCAGAATACCTGGTGAGCAGAAGAGAGACTCTCCCACCACAGATTAAGATTATTGATCAATACCACGAGAATATTTTCTGGTTATGCAAATAGGGTAACATAAAACGAATGCAAATGGTGCCGCAATTCGACAAACGCTTTTTAGATATCCACCTTGAAAGGTAAGAAAGCGTCTATTATCAGTTGGACAAAATTGGATTAATTTCGCGATCTCATGAAACAGCCAAGCGTGGAAGTAAAACTTTTTAATGGACAGTATTCAAGTGTACTGGCCGAAAAAATCGCCGATTTTTATGGATATCCACTCGGCAAGTGGGACCTTCTCCGTTTCAGTGATGGAGAAATGCAACCTGTGATACAGGAATCTGTAAGGGGAGCCTATGTATTCTTTATTCAATCCACGGCGGCACCTGCAGATAATCTACTGGAGCTGCTTCTCCTGATCGACACAGCTAAAAGAGCATCTGCGGATTACATCACAGCCGTAATCCCTTACTTCGGATATTCACGGCAGGATAGGAAAGACAAACCGCGTGTGCCGATTTCCGCCAAACTAATAGCCAATCTGCTGGAGGCTGCGGGTGCCAACCGGATCATGACGATGGACCTGCATGCTGATCAGATACAGGGATTTTTTGATATTCCTGTGGATCACCTTAAGAGCAATGCCATCTTCGTTCCTTACCTCGATGGTTTGAATCCCTCCACTACCATCTTTGCAGCACCTGATGTAGGTGGGGTAAAAAGAGCACGACACTATGCCAATCATTTCAAATGTGAACTTGTAATCTGCGATAAATACAGGCGAAAGGCCAATGAGATAGCAGGTATGACTGTGATCGGGGAAGTGCAGGACCGGGATGTGATCCTGGTAGATGATATGGCGGATACGGCCAATACACTTTGCAAAGCTGCTGATGCTATCATGCAAAAGGGAGCTAAAAGCGTCAGAGCGATCTGTACGCATCCGGTTTTGTCAGGAAAGGCTTATGAAAATATTGAGAGTTCTCAATTGACCGAACTGATCGTAACGGATACGTTGCCATTGCGAAAGGAATCGCCCAAAATCAAGGTGCTTTCTGCCTCAAAGCTTTTTGCTCACGCGATCCGTAATACGCATGAACACAGGTCTATTTCTGCCTTGTTTATAGAAGATTAGAACTCCGGTGCCTCCCCGAGGACTATAAAAGAGTGAGATCCGGCTTTCTGTTCATGCCATATTCAGGGTAGTTGCCTACACGTATTCGGTAGAAAATGATTTTATAAAAATTTAATCGTCAAAGCTTTACGCTGTAAATGTGAGGTTTTAGTAAAATGTGACCCTGAGTAGCAATGCGGGACACTCAGGGTTGTCAGGATAGGGTCAATGGAGAGACTATCCTGACAACGGGAATTATTCAGAAAACCTTCAATTTTCCGAGTTGAAAATCTTACCTTTGCGTGCTCTAAAATAAAAACCGGGTAGATCCCATCGAAATGGAAGTATTTAAATTAACAGCCCAGCCCAGGACAAATCTTGGAAAAGTAGCCACAAAGGCTGACCGTAAAGGAAACCGAGTGCCTTGTGTGCTCTATGGAAGTGAAGAGATTCAGCACTTTACATTAGCTCCTTTGGATCTGAGAACGTTGGTCTATTCGCCAGCTTTCAAAATAGTAGAAATTGACCTTGATGGAACCCTTCACAAGTGTATCCTGAAAGATGTACAATATCATCCTGTGGATGAGAAAATCCTTCACATGGACTTTTTACGCCTTGTGGAAGATCATCCGATCAAAGTCAACATCCCAATCAGTTTTGAAGGTGTTGCTTCGGGTATCAAATCAGGTGGCAAACTTATCAAGCGGATGCGGAATGTCACTATCAAGACTACTCCTGCCCACCTGATAGACAAAATTGTCCTTGATACTACCCCAATGGGATTGGGTCAATCGCAACGGATTAAGGATTTGAAAGAATATGAGGGAATCGAAATCCTGAACAATGAAAATATTCCGGTAGCTACGATCGATGTTCCAAGAGCACTTCGTGGAGTTACTGAAGATACAACTGCTGCTGCAGGCGCAACGCCAGCTAAGGCTGCTCCGGCAAAGGCTGCACCAGCTGCTAAAGCTCCTGCCGCTAAGGCACCCGCCGCAAAAGCTCCTGCTGCCAAGGCACCCGCAAAGAAGAAATAATTGAATTGTATCTTCAATAGCTAACAGATAAAGAGCATCCTTTGGGATGCTTTTTTATTTTTGAATCATGACGGAATCTCTACGGATAGGGCTTGCTCAATTTAATATCACCTGGGAAAACAGGGAGGCCAACCTCCTGCAGGTGCAACAACTCCTTCATTTTGAAGAATATGTTGATTTGCTTATTCTACCTGAAATGTGGTCCACAGGATTTAGTATGGACCCTCAGCGGATAGCCGAAAGTCACCCGGGTCCTGCACTTTCCTGGATGATGGAGGTGGCGGGCAAACACAATCTTACGATCGTCGGTAGTCTGTCTGTGGAGGAAGGTGGAAAATACTATAACAGGTTGTACTTCGTTCATCCTGAGGGACATATCGACCATTATGATAAAAAACACCTTTTTTCTTATGGAAAAGAGGATCAATATTATACTTCCGGACAACAAAGAACTGCGGTCCATATTAAAGGCTGGAAGATCATGCCTATCATTTGTTACGACCTTCGTTTTCCTGCCTGGTGCCGAAATACGGTGGATTATGATCTGATGATCGTGGTAGCAAACTGGCCTACTCCCCGGATTCATCATTGGGATACCTTGTTAAAAGCAAGGGCAATTGAAAACCAATGCTATATTGCAGGCGTCAATCGAATCGGCATCGACGGAAACGGGCTTCATTATCCCGGCCACAGCAGCATTATCGACATGAATGGAATACCACTCCTGGAGATGAAAGACAAAGAAGAAGTGGGCATAATGAATCTTGACAGAGAATTTTTAACCCAATACAGGGAGCATTTCAGGTTTTTGCAGGACCGGGATGACTTTCAAATTATAGCTGGAATTGTTTTTGTATTAAATAATTTTTTAATATATTCATGATATGCATAACATCCGAATACTGATATTGATGGGGGTAACGATGGCGGTGACCAGTTGTTCTACGGTGCGGCTTGCCATCTATGATTACCAGAAAAAGAGTGCCTATGCGATGGAGAGGCGTTCAAATGAAATTCGCGTTGTTTCAGATTCTAAGGAACGGTCTGCAAAAGAGGCTTTGACGGATAAAGCAAGCAAGTATATAGGTTCTTCCTACCGGTATGGAAGCTGTGATCCTAAAAGTGGATTTGATTGCTCGGGGCTCGTCTATCATGTAGCGAAATCACAGGAAATCTCTCTTCCCAGGTCGTCCTCTTTAATGGCTGCAGCAGGGGCTCATATTCCTTGGAAAAAAGCTGAAGCCGGCGATCTTATCTTTTTTGGTGTGGATAACCGGATCAATCACGTGGGAATTGTAGAAAAAAATAAAGGAAATGAAATGTGGATTATTCACAGTTCGAGTTCAAATGGTGTACTGAGGGAAGATATTCTTGTAAGTGACTATTGGAAGAAAAGGGTGTTGTTTGCGATTGATATTGTTTCTCCGAAAAAGCATAGGGCATAAGGCGAAGGCGAAGGCGAAGGCGAAGGCGAAGGCGAAGGCGTAGGCGTAGGCGAAGGCGTAGGCGTAGGCGTAGGCAGGGAGCAGGGAGGAAATGTCTCGCACGGAGAAAACGGAGTTCACGGAGGGAGGAGCAGAGAGCATAGAGGAAATGACTCGCACGGAGTTCACGGAGGGAGGAAGCAGATAGAAAGGAGTGGATTATTTGATTTCGAACCACACTTTCTCATCGGGAGTACCGGCATGATAATCGATTAAAATTTCCTGGCCTGCGGGAATTTCCTTCAATGATGTAAAGATGATGTATTGGCTTTTGAAATCAGGTTCAAAAACTGCGTTGGGTTGAGCTGAATGATTATAAAGTGAGCCGTACCCCAGGGCAAGCGCAATGCTGTCTTTTTTCCATTCGAAGTAATATTCATACAACACATATCCTCTGACAATCTCGCGTGCCTGTTCGCCGGGAATTACGATAATCGGACAGATTTCAATGACACTTTCAGACTGGATGTCTTCCGTACAAAACATACCATACCGGTGTTTGCCACTTGGTGCATAATATAGACCGGGATGCTGTTGGATCATTAAAGTATATAGTTCGTAAAATTTATTGTCTGCGCAAATTGTACACTGCGGCAAGGATAAATGCAAAGCCAGCAAACTGATACCAGCTAATCAATTCTCCATCGACCGCACCCCATACGAGCGCCATGCAAGGGATCGCATATGCAATCGCAGAGCCGAATATCGCATTGGTTCGCTGGATCAACCAATAAAATAAAATATTAGCAAACACAGTGCAAATCAATGCTAACGCGATCATCGAAGGCATTGCTACTTCCCAGGTTTCGGCCATACTTATTTTATCTCCCGCACCAGTCAACCATAAGATGATAATGGATACACATCCCAGCGGAAAAAATCCGACTGCAGTCAATGCTACCGGATGAATATCCTGACAATATCGTTTCACAAGATTGGCACTGATGCCATAACAAACTGTACCGAGCACCACAAACAAAACGTATGAGCTTATACGCCAATCTTTTTCTCCAATCATTAGAATTACAATTCCGAGGCACCCTAGGAATAAGCCGAGCGGATAATGTTTTTTGAATGGAGTCTTAAAAAAAAATACGCCAATCAATAAGGCAAAAATAGGTGTAAGGCTATTGAGGACCCCTGTGACGGCACTACCCAGCCGGGTTTCAGCCAGCGCAAATAAAAATGCAGGAACACCATTACCTGTGAGCACAACCAGGGAGACTAACCATACTTTGCCTGTTGGAAATTTGACTTTGAAGATGAAGTAAATCGGGAGGAATACAATGGCACTGATCGCTATACGTAAAGCTCCTACCTGTAATGGGGTAAAATGGAGTAGTCCTTTTTTAATGAGTATAAAAGACCCTCCCCAGATAAATGCCAGGATAAAAAAAACGATCCAGTTCTTTCCTTCATTTTTTACAGATGGCGTAGCGACAATATTGGTCATCAGGATTTTGATACCGCCGTTACCTCATGCCACACTCTCCACACATTTCGATAACAGATCTTTGCTATATCTTCTTCCGAGTATCCTCTTTTCAATAACTCGTGAATAAGATTCGGGTATTGACTCACATCCTTTAATCCTGTTGGAAGACTATCTCCTACTCCATCGTAATCGCTACCAATGCCAATATGATCTATACCAGCAATTTTTCGAACATGATCCATGTGATCTGCGACTTTTTTCACATCTGAGTACAGATCTGGAAATTCTTTTTTAAAAGCATCGATGATAGGCTTTGCTTCCGGATCCTCTGCTTTCACATTCGCATCTGATAACCTTTTGGCTAACTCAATGCGGTTGGAAGTCCTTCCTTTAGAAATTTCAGCATCGAGGAAATCAGAACCGAAATTGATTTGAATGACTCCATTTTTTTTACCTAACAAACGAATCATATCGTCATCCATATTACGCTCCCACCCCGGCGTAAAAACTCTGCAGGATGAATGAGAAGCTATAACCGGAGCAGCAGATCTTTCCATCACCTGATAAAATGTTTTATCCGAAATGTGTGAAACGTCGATCATCATGCCTACCCTGTTCATCTCATCGATGATTTGTTCACCATAGGGGCTCAAGCCATTCCATGTGCGTGAAGTGTCGTACGAGCTATCGCATATGTGATTGTCTTTTCCATGAGTAAGTGTTACATACCGGATGCCTCTGTCAAAGAAATACTGCACATCATTTAATTGCATCAAAGGAGCTCCGTTTTCCAATCCCATAGGCATTGATATCAGGCCTTGTTGGAAGTTATCTTCTATCATATCCGGAGTATCTCCTTTTGCAAATTTATCCGGATGTGCACTGATGATACCTTGAATCATATCGATCAATGAATCGGCAAGTACTTTTGCAGCGGGGAGGTCGGATTGATAAGAAGAAGGAATAAAGATCGACATGAATGGTGCAGAGAGTCCACCTTCTTTAGCACGCATATAATCAAAATCGCCCTCTGAGGATTGAATAGGAATATCCAGAAACTCCCGCTCCAACCTGAAGTTCTTAATGGTCAAACGCCATGGTAAATCAACATGGCCGTCTGTTAGAATGTATTTGTGGGTGAGTTCAACTGCCCTTTCATGCGTGGCGTCCATTGCAGAATTCATGTGTGATTTTTTCGTTGAGCATGCGAAAGTAAGGAGGCAGAGGGGGATCAACAGGATTTTCATAGTGTGTAATAGTTGCGCAATGATAAAGCCATTCGCAGATATCGAAGGAAGATGTGGATTACTTTATGTTGGACATGGTACTCATGAATGTCACTAGAAGAATGCTAAAATCTTTTGGCAATCTATTCGGAATATTTATTTCTCTGCTTATAATAGTGACAAGGGAAAGCCTCAGTTGAGATCTGGAAATGGGCGGAAACTCAATAAGAATGGGAGGTGTAGGATTTCGTCGAAATTCTACAGACCGCCATAACTGACCTACAAATACCTTGTAGGGGTAAAGCTCATTGTTGAGAATATAAACTGGCTGAGTGTAATGTTACCAGGGAATTCGAGCAGTAGAATTTCGTCTAAATGTATTTACATCCTAATTTCTCTGTCAAATTTAAATACCATGGAATTAGGCATTTTTGGAAAATTTGAAATGGGGTGAGCCTCAATATCAACGGGAGTTCTAGCTGTAAGTTTTCGACGAAATCCTGCTATGATTATAAGTTTCTACCTCCACACTCAGAAATATAGATGAAGGCCATTTTTGGAAAATTTGAAATGGGCTGAACCTCAATATCAACAGTAGTTCTAGCTGTAGGTTTTCGACGAAATGCTACTAACATCTTATGTTTCCACCTCCACCCTCAGAAATATAGAAAAAGGCTATTCTTGGAAAATTTGAAATGAGCTGAACCTCAATATCAACAGTAGTTCTAGCTGTAGGTTTTCGACGAAATGCCTCCCCG
>JAYUXX010000375.1:0-3506 GCA_043752765.1 Saprospiraceae bacterium
CTAAAGAAAGCGACATCACCTCCTTTCAAACGCAACACTGTTTTTCCATCAATCGCATGTTCAATGATCAAGGAATTAATTTCAGTCTGCGAAATAGATGCATCATGATAGCCTTGCTTTCCTACCTCGATAACGGTGGCTTGAGGGGATGCATTTTTTGCAATAATGTCAGGATTAACAAGTCTGTCTACTATGATTACATCCGCAGTTTGCAGTCTTTTCTGCAGCTTAACAGTGATGAGTTCAGGATCACCGGGTCCCGCTCCTGCCAAAATCACAAAGCCATTATTTTGATGGAATTTCATAATTGAATGATGGGTTAGGACCGGAAAAATTTTGTGTAGAGCTAAGCCGAAGGGCTATTTGATCAGTAAAAACAAGAAATGGAAGTAAACTTGGAGAGTGGTAAGGGTTGCTTTGTGCAGATTACTGACAACAACAGCAAGGCATGCAGAGACAACAACAACGCATACTGATGCACGCAGAAGTGCATTCTTGATGTTGCGTATTGTTATTTATATAAAGTCTCTGTTGCATTTGTTCTTGTATGAACTAAAACAAATATATGGGTATTTTTCTAAGATGCTAAAATTGTGCCAGTTTTAGAATAATCTTAACATCTCAGATCGAGCTGCCAGAGTAACGAACTTCTCTATTTGATTAAACCGGGAGACCGATTTACAAACTGTAGAAAGAGATAATCAATTATTGAATTACGACGGTATAGACATCTGTATCATTCCGAGCAATATTAGAAATTACAAATGCACCTGGTTTCGGAATCTCTTCGACAAGATCAAAGTGTTGACAAGATTTGGGAAGCCCCGTAAATATTAGCGAGAAATTTATGGTTGTCCCATTGGGAACGTTCATCCATTGCGGATACAGTGGAATATTTTCTGCTAGTACAAGTTCACTACGATGAGGTATATCCCTTGAGATCAGGAATGTTGTGGGCCAAATTCGAATCAACATTCCTTCAGACGTACCTGTATACATGCAATGAATGATTACCTGATTTTCTTGCTCAGGTAATGTCTTTAATTTCTTTTTTGATCTGGTGTCAATCAGGACATCTGTTGATTTGAAGTCCTGCTTTCCTTTGGTCGGTTCTGACATGACTCTAAAAGTAAGAAGAAGAGAATGTAATGGTGAAAATTCGTCACGGATAAATTGAAAAAGAAAAAAATTGTGGAGCTAAGGGGAGTCGAACCCCTGACCCCTTGCATGCCATGCAAGTACTCTAGCCAGCTGAGCTATAGCCCCATGTTTTCAAGTCTTTTTATTTCAATTTGGGAGTCAGCCTTTGACCCTCCCGCCCTCACCAGCTTTCAAGAAAGCAGAGGTGGCGGGATACTCTAGCCAGCCGAGCTATAGCCCCATTTTAAGATTAATTCTCTGGAACGGCTTCCGGAGGACTGCAAACATAGATTTTTTTTGTCAAAAGGCCTCTTGGGAGGTAGTGTGGAAGCAAAGGAAAGGGCTCCGTTAAAAAGTGAATGCCTAATTTCGCACCCTTACCAAAATCAAAAAATGAAACAAGTATATATCGTAGCGGCTGTAAGAACACCAATCGGAAGTTTTGGTGGCTCCCTGGCTGGATTTTCAGCTACAACACTTGGAGCCAAAGCAATAGCTGGTGCTCTAACGGCTGCAAATGTTGCTGCCGAGCACGTTGAGGAAGTGTTTATGGGCAATGTAGTCTCCGCAAATCTGGGACAAGCACCTGCGCGACAAGCAGCACTTGGAGGGGGACTTTCTAATCGCGTTCCTTGTACTACTGTGAATAAAGTCTGCTCTTCGGGAATGAAATCAATTATGTTCGGAGCCCAATCAATAGCCCTCGGACAAGCTGACATCATTGTTGCCGGAGGGATGGAAAGTATGTCAAACGCACCCTTTTATGCTCCTTCTGTCCGCTGGGGTAATAAGTTCGGAAATAGCGAATTGATCGATGGCCTTGCAAAAGATGGACTGACTGATGTTTATAGTCAAACAGCTATGGGTGTAAGTGCGGATAAAACAGCAGAGAAATACAACATCTCTCGGGAAGCTCAAGATGCCTTTACAGTGGATTCCTATACACGCGCACAACATGCTACCAAACATGGAAACTTTAAGGGAGAGATTATCCCAATTGAAATTGCGCAACGGAAAGGACCTGCTATCCAGTTTGAACAGGACGAGGAGTGTTTTAAAGTTGATTTTGACAAAATTCCTTCACTCAGACCGGCTTTTAGTTCAGAGGGAACAGTAACTGCAGCAAACGCCTCCACACTAAATGATGGCGCCTCCGCAGTTATCCTGGCTAGTGAAGAGGCCATAACTCGTTATGGACTTAAACCTCTTGCACGTATAGTTTCCTATGCAGATGCTGCACATGATCCTTTTTGGTTCACCACAGCACCAACTCTTGCAGCACCACTAGCTTTGAAAAGAGCAGGTCTGAATATCTCCGACATTGATTTTTATGAAGTGAATGAAGCCTTTGCAGTAGTAACACTTGCCTTTGAACAAACGCTTGAAGTGGATCATAAAAAAGTAAATGTGAATGGAGGTGCCTGTTCGCTGGGCCACCCGCTGGGTGCTTCGGGTGCACGAATTGTAACTACATTGACGCATATTCTTCAACAAGGCAAAGGCAGGTATGGCCTCGCAACACTTTGTAATGGAGGTGGCGGTGCCTCAGCTATTATTATTGAAAAAGTCTAAATACTTCCAGGTTTGCCTTTGACAGTTTATATGTATGCTAGGAAATAAAATACGCGGTTACGGAAGATTAGTCATTATCGCTATTATCAGTGCACTTTTATTTCTGATGCTTTTAATAGCCGGCATATTCCCGTCGAAAACTGCTTATCGGTATGGCCTTAATATCCGCAAGTTCTGGTCAAGGATCTGTCTTTGGGTATTAAATTTCAAAGTTGAGGTTCGGGGAAAATTTCCTACCGATCGCAATTATTTATGTGTCGGCAATCATCGTTCTTCACTAGATCCATTTGTTTTCTTGGCGTATGGTTTAGGGAATCCGGTAAGTCGGGGAGACGTGAGGAAATATCCGATTGTAGGGAAGGGTGCCGTTATCACAGGGATAATTTTTGTCGATAAAGAAAGTAAATCGAGCCGCGGAGCAACAAAGGAGGCCATATATCAGGCATTGAAAATCGGGAAATCAATTATGATTTATCCGGAAGGGAAAACTGGTTCACAGCCCCTGACTTCAACTTTTCAAAAAGGATCTTACGAACAAGCGGCCGAACTTAATGTGCCCGTAATTCCTTTTGTGATTGAATACAAAAACCTAAGTGATTATTGGGACCATACGGATACGATGGTGGTTCATTACCTCAAGTATCTCGCCAAGCCGAGAACTGACATTCGGTTTTCCATAGGTGAACCTATTATTGCAGAAAATCCATGGACGCTTCTCAGGCAGTCACAGCAGTGGATCAATGAGGAGATTGTCAGGTTAAGGAGTGATTGGGGTGGGGTGGCGCCGGAGGATA
>JAYUXX010000376.1:0-3504 GCA_043752765.1 Saprospiraceae bacterium
TCTCTTCGTAGGAACCATAGAGATTTTCCGTTGAGTTTTTTGTTTCATAGTTGACCACTTATTAGGTTATTTTTGGTCAACCTATTCTAGGCAAAGACATGTGAATTGTGAATTTTTTACCTATTTAATTTCAGGTGGTAGCGGAGATAAAGGATCAAACTCGATAAATTCCGGCAATTCAACATCAGGTGTTTTATCTGCAAGGAAATTGTGAATTCTGTTTCCGATGTTTACCAACTGGGATATTTGATCCGGTGGCAAGAGAACTTCGTGCACGTAGAGTATCATCAAATAATTCATTCCCTCAAGACTATAAAAACCTACCTGGTCAAAAAATCGCATCAATTCCGGATGATTAAAATGAAACCGAACGTAGTCTTCATCTGTCCCTTTTAAGAGATAGTTTTTACTGAAGACCGGATACTCCACAAAATCAATATCCTGCATTCCAAAGTAAGTTCCGATGCGATGATACCATTTCTCAGGGACCATCAGAAAATGGGGAAGTGCTAATGCTTTTGAATAGCGAAAAAAAACAGTTTGTCTGTAGGTGTGGCTTGAATTTTTGCTGGAAACGGTGTAGTGGTAATCAAACACACACGTATATTCCAAATCATCTTCTTTGATAATAATGATCGGACAAATCTTTTTACTATGTCCCTGTTTAAATAATTTAAAATCAAGCAATAAATTAATCAATCCCCATTCATCCGTTCCTTCATATGACCATTTCAGCTTTTTGCCACATGATTCAAAATCCAAACCGCGCTGTTCTAAATTATATCTGGCCATTATTTTCTTTTGAATATTTGAATATCTGAAATAATATCAACAGCTGCAGCATCAGGTCCTCCTCCGCTTGTAAGTTGCTCGGTTAATGATTTGTATCCGTCCCGGATCGTTGCATATGAATCAGGTTGCAAAATGTTTAATAGGTTTTCTAATATACTTTCCGCCGTGCAATCATTTTGGATCAGTTCGGGAACGAGTTTTCGGCCAGCTATCAAATTGACGAGAGAAATAAATGGGACTTTAATCAATCGTTTGGCTATTTGATAGGAGAAGGCGTTGCCTTTGTATACAACAATCTGTGGCGTCCCAATCAATGCCGTTTCTAATGTGGCTGTGCCTGATGTCACGATTGCTGCTTCGCTACGTTGCAATACTTCATACATCTGATTGTGCACAATCTGGATATTTTTTTGGTTACCAATGATGTCCTGATACAATTCAGCGGAAAGATGGTTGACAGCTACTACCTCAAATAAAAGTTGAGGGGCTTGTCTTGCAACCTCAACCATAATAGGCAGAAGAAGTTCTATTTCATGTTTGCGGCTTCCTGGAAGCAAGGCGATTTGTCCTTTTGTAAATGCAATAGATCCATAAAATTTATTCCTGATCGCTATCGCTAAAGGATGGCCGATATATAAAGCATCCACACCATAATTTGCATAAAAGGCTTTTTCAAAAGGGAGAATAACATACATTCTTCTCACGGCTTCTTTAATTTTATGTACCCTGGAAGTATGCCACGCCCATAATTGTGGAGAGATGTAATAATAAACCGGAATCTTGTTTGTATACGCCCACGAAGCCATTCGCAAATTAAATCCCGGATAATCAATCAGAATCAACGCGTCAGGATTCATTGAAAGAATCTCTTTCTTACAAGTTTTAAAGTTGCGAAAAATGGCAGGCAGATGTTTTACTACTTCTACAAATCCCATGTAGGCAAGTTCACTGTAATGTTTGGTAACTTCTACACCACATGAAATCATGTCTTCACCACCCCACCCTTTTATAATCGCATTTTTGTCACCTTTGAAAATAGCTGCGCAAAGCAAGGCTGCCTGCTTGTCACCACTGGCTTCACCAGCCAGCACGAAGTACTTCAAAGCTCAATCATCTTGATACCGAAAATGAAAAACCAGATTATCACAAGTAACATACTTGCAAACAGAATTCCACGTATGGTTTCACTTTGATATGCTTTTTGAAATCGTTGTGTTAGCACGAGATTTGAACAAATGGCAAAGAGTGCAAGTGTGCGTATCCTAAAATCTTCTGCAAAGCCAACATCGCTAAATATTCCCATGGAATCCATCAGGGTATATATGGTGAGCAGAAGAGCATAAACAGCGGCAGGCACTAATATTCCTGCAGCAATTCCAAACCAAAGTGAATCTTTTTTTATGAAAGGTATCATTGGGCCGGATTAATATTTTCCATTGCCTTTAATTCAGGGATTGCGGGGTAAGCGGTCAAATCATGCAATGAAGGAACCACAGAAATATAACCATCTCGCAACGCAAATATATCCGTATCAGGATCTGTATCTCTTGACACAAAATTCCCCGTCAACCAATAATATTTTTGACCACGCGGGTCTTTTCCTTCGACAAACTCTTCTTCCCATTGTCCTTCCGCCTGGCGACAAATCTTCATGCCTTTGATGGGACCCATGGATGCATTCGGAATATTGACATTCAACAATTTTGTATTTACCATACCGTGTTCCAATACATGCTCCATTATTTTTGCAATCCAGGGTGAGGCGGGCTCGAAATCAGCCTCCATCGAATAATCATCAAGACTAAACCCGATCGAGTCAACACCTTCTATCGAGGCTTCCATCGCCGCAGAAATCGTCCCGGAATACAAAATATTTATTGAGGCATTCGAACCGTGATTGATACCCGATACACATAAATCGATCTTACGATTTTTGAGGAGTACATTTTTAGCAAGCTTTACACAATCAACAGGAGTACCCGAACACTCATATGCCTCGATACCCTCAAAAACGGAAACCTTATGAAGCCGAATCGGATCCGAAAGTGTGACCGCATGTCCTTTGGCAGATTGCGGAGAATTCGGTGCGACTACAATTACCTCACCCATGTGTCTTGCAATACTGACTAATTTCTTAATACCCGGAGCGAACATACCATCATCGTTGGTCACTAATATCAGGGGACGTTTTTCTGTGTTCATAAAAGCGTAAAAAATAAATAATGATCAAAGATGAATGACCTCTCCATAAGCAGCAGCTGCTGCCTCCATGATGGCTTCACTCATGGTGGGGTGTGGATGTACTGATTTGATTATTTCCATACCTGTAGCTTCTAACTTACGTGCTACTACAATTTCTGCAATTAGCTCAGTGACATTAGCACCAATCATATGTGCTCCCAATATCTCACCGTATTTCGCGTCAAATATTAATTTGACAAATCCTTCAGAACGTCCAGCTGCTTTAGCTTTTCCACTGGCAGTAAAAGGGAATTTGCCAACCTTCAATTCGAACCCTGCATCTTTTGCCTGTTGCTCTGTCATTCCAACTGATGCAATTTCCGGCTGACAATATGTGCAAGAAGGAATATTTGCATAGTTCATTGGTTGCGGATGATGTCCGGCAATTTTCTCTGCACAGATTATCCCTTCGGCAGATGCGACATGGGCAAGCGCAGGCCCTTCAGTGATATCACCAATAGCATATATCCC
>JAYUXX010000377.1:0-3502 GCA_043752765.1 Saprospiraceae bacterium
GCTAACATTATAGAATTTACTAATGATCAGGGAACACCAGAACTATTTGTATATAAGATGCTTGATGGCCAGCGTCATATTCAGTTTTTTAAAGTTGGCGATGCGATACCCGATATAAAAGGAGGAAGAGTCATTGGCGAACTTGCTTATGAAATCAAGTCAGAAAACGAAACTGAATAACTTCAGCAAAATTTGCAAGTGAAGTGTCAATGGTTTTTTCAGAATAGATCTTAATTTTAAGCTCAGAAATCTTGATTACAGGACATTTATCAACATCGGGAATTCGGGTTCAAGGTAAGTAGCAATTATCCTGTTCTCTAAATAAATTGCTTTGAAATACGCATTCCCTGATTTCCGACACTTTCACCTTTCAGCAAGGAACAACTCACCTCATCTGTCGCTCATTTCTTACCTTCGCCTTCGAAATATGATGCAAATCAAGGTAAGTCTGGCGATCCTTACGATTCTAGCAGGATGTCTATTAAGCCATGTGTCACTGGCACAGTGTCCGACCTTTTCTAACTTTTCCGTAACAGGAAATGCAGGATATATGTGTGAAGGTGATATGCTTACAGTTTCATTATCTGGTCAAAATATACCCCCCGGAAGCTCAGTAGATTTTTATTTAGGCACCGGTGCCTTCAATCCGTATAACGGTGGAGGAGATTTCATTGGCTCTGTTCCTGTTACAGGAGACCCTTGCAACAACACACCGGAAGTGCTCTATATAATGGTAAATCCTGATAATGCTCAGGTGGGCAGCGGAGATGATCGATGTGATGAGTTTATAGTGCTGTGGACAGGATCAGGAGGATTCAATACGAGCGATATCATCGTTTCCAATTTATCCAATGGTACTTTTCAATGGAATGATTTTGTTGCTGGAACCGCCTCAACGTTTAATTGCGGAGTTGCCTTGCCTCCAGGCCCTGTTCCTCCAAATGCAATTTTAATCATACAAGGTGCAACGACGAATAATGTACCCGTTGATAGTGATATACTATGCGCTTCAGGTCTACCGGTATACATCATTGCTAATAACAATACAGTTTGTACCGGAGGCTGGTTTGACAATGATTCTCCTTGTGCATCATGTCCAGTGCAAATTGACATCAATGGAGCAGGATGCACATTCATGGTTGATTTGGATTATTCACCTCCTGCAAACCCGATTAGTGGTTGGGGCTGGTCTAATATGGGTACGGGTGCTTTTGCAAATGTTGTTCCACCTGTTGATGTTCCTGCCTTTATCCCTCCTATAAACACCATTCCTAATTTTTTATGGACTGTTCCATCTTCATTCTGTGAAACCTACGGGGAAGACAATTGGTTAATTACCGGGATTTTGAATCCGGAGCCTATGACACCGTGTACCGAAATATTTACACCCTACTTTGATGTAGATGTAAGTTGTCCCGAATTGATTTTATCAGGTGGAGGGTATGTTTGTGAAGGAAACTGTCCGGATGCTCCGAATGAAATTACATTTACCATAGAAGGGGGAGATGTCCCTTTTGAAGCTGATCTTCAGATTACAGCATCGTTGTTTCCACCATTTGCAATTAATGACCTTTCTATTGTGGATGGACAACAAATTTTTATTTGTCTCGGCGGAATCTTTCCGGCATTCGATCCCACCACCAATACACTTACCATTCCATCCTTTGCTGTTGGGTTGACTGCCACTGTCACGATTGTTTCATTAACCTCAGCTTCCGGATGTCCTATAGTCGCTGACCCAAATTTTATCACACTTAACTTCATTGAAGCAGCATCAGCAGATGCAGGATCAGATCAGACGATCTGCTCTTACGAACAAGTTTTATTAGATGGTAGCATTGGAGGATCAGCAACCAATTCAATTTGGACTAGTAGTGGAGATGGTGATTTTGCTGATCCTTCGGATCTATCCACTACATATACTCCTGGACCTTCTGACTTACAGAATGAAAGCGTGATTCTTACACTTACCGGAACAGATCCAAATGACGCATGTATTCCTGCAGAGTCAGTCATTGTGATTTCCATAGAACCTTCAATCATCATCGAGACTGGCCCACCCATTACAATCTGCAATACGGATGTCGCCAACATATTTGCAATGGTCACCGGACCTAATGAACCTGGAGCCTGGGAAACAACTGGTGATGGTACGTTTTTAGACCCTAACGATCCATTTACGATCTATGAACCCGGATCATCCGACATTGCAAATGGTTCTGTTACGTTAATCTTTAGTCCGGTTAATGCTGGTGTTTGCATTGAAAGTAACGAGCCCCTTGAAATTAACTTTGTCAATGCACCTACAGTTAACATTCCTCAGAACATTGAAGTTTGCACTGACGATACGTTGACTCTAAATATTAACGTAAGTGGAAATTTTACCAATATCACATGGTCAAGCTCAGGCGATGGCGAACTTTTGATCGTCAATAGTATGGAGGTAACCTATGTTCCCGGCCCGCAAGATATTAGTGATCAGTTTACTACAATCTCCGTCACCGTCATAAGTGGATTTTCTGAGTGTGGTCAGACTACATATAATATTCCTGTCAATATTGTGCTATGTGACTGCCCCCCATTTGAAACAAGCCCTCTTCCTTTTCCACTTTGTGCTGAAAGTAGTGGTGTGGATCTCACCACGCTAATACAGTCAGGTGGAAGCGGAGTGTGGAGTATTACAACAGCCCCTTCAGGATCGAACCCTGCCAAAATTGTAGGTAACTTTTTTCTGACAGATGAATCAGATGCAGGGACCTATACAATTACCTATACACTTAATTCTCCCGAGCCCGGATGCCCTGCTACATCAAGCGAAAATATTATCGTTGCACCTCAGATCATTCCGGTAGCCGGCCCTGATATACCAAGCTGTGGACCATCCGACGTTGTCCTGAATGGTGTATTAATTCCGTCAGGATCGGGTTCAGTTCTTTGGCAAACATTAGGAGATGGATCTTTTGTAAACCCTATGGCAATTTCTACCTCATATATTCCAGGAACGCTGGATTCAAGTACAACCGAAATAAGCATAATACTTCAAGTAATGGATCCTGTGTGTGGCAGTGAAACAGACACGATGCTTATATTTTATCATTCACCTCCTGAGACTCTTTTCTCGGCAGATACCTTCAGCATATGTAATGAAGAAAGTAATGGATCTGTTATTGATTTTCTGTCAACTATTACAGGAGGTGATGCTTCTGGTGTATGGACGAATAGCGGAGGAGCCCCTGTTGATTTTTCAGACCTTGACAGTGTCAATTTCAATGGCGTCTCTGAAGGCTTTTATACATTTAGTTATCAAACGAATTCGGCTGTTTTTCCATGCCCCGAAACTGATTACAACATTGTCATAAATGTGGAAGAATGTCTTTGTCCTCTTCTTCAAATTCAATCGCTTCCTGAAGGAATCTGCAATACACTTGTCAACCTAAATTTAGCAGCATTTGTAATGGCAGGTGGCCCTGGATCATGGCAAACCATTAGTACACCTCCAGGA
>JAYUXX010000378.1:0-8537 GCA_043752765.1 Saprospiraceae bacterium
CACATCCATGGGGTCGGGAAATATATCCCTTTCATCAAGTTTTCCTTGTTGATAAGATTGTCTTATGGATTCCAGGTTTCTCAATTTTTACGAAGATTTTAGCAAAGATATGCCACAACACCTCTTATTATTTTAAATGCCTCTGATTCAAAAGGACCTTCAGCAAATACGGCGAATCAACTGGAAATCAAATCAAGTGGTAATGTAAATGAGTTTATCTTTGAATACGAGCATGTACATTGATCTAAACAAGTCAGGAAAACATTATACCGCGCCCCCCATAAGTGCTGGTGTTATTCTTTTGTTATTACTATATGTCTCTGCATATCTCTGCTCCCCCGCTATTTTGCACCACAATGAACATGACCACGTTGTACATCAGCAGGACACTTGCGAGAAAGATCCGTGTCATATCTCAATGTTTCACTCCGGTGAAAGTGGCGGCTGTAATCACAAATTCCATTTCACCGAGGACCATGAGAAATGTCCATGGTGTGACGTTACATTGGCGCGTCAGCAATCAACACCCGAACCCACTTTTTTATCAGCAATATTTTCGCAGTCAACTTCCGTTGGCAAAATCGTTGTCATTGCTGCTCATAAAATATCTGTATCCCATGCAGATCGAGGTCCCCCGGTTTATACAGTTGCATAACTAGAAACATCTTTCAAAGAAGTATTTATCGGACTAACCCAGACTTGGGTTGTCCATTATTTTATTTATTACTAAACCTATATAATGATGAAACACATACGTTTTCTATATATACTTATTTGCCTTGTCTTACTAACAGGGAGCTGTACCAAAGATCCTGTGATTCCAAATGAGGAAGAATTAATTACAACCCTGATTTGGACTTTAACCCCTTTTGCAGGCGGTAATGTTTCCACATTTACGTTCCGAGATCCTGACGGAAACGGTGGACTGCCACCTGAAATAATGGTAGATACACTATTGGCAGGAAGAACATATTTGGGCAGAGTTGAATTGTATAATGAATCTACAAACCCGATTACGGATTTGACTCAGGAAATAATTGATGAGAGTGAAGCGCATCAGATATTTTATACACTGACAAGTTTGAATGCAACAATATCTTATTCAGACATGGATCCCTCAGGATTTCCGATTGGATTGATGACGGGGTTTGTTCCTGCAACTGCCGGACAAGGTGCCATGAGAATTACCCTAAGACACCAGCCTGATAAGTCAGCCGGGGGGGTAAGTGGTGGTAATATTTTGAATGCCGGAGGAGAGACGGATATTGAAGTTACATTTCCTGTGGTGATTCAATAATCATGCGAATCATCATTTTGTATTTTGTAATTACAATTCTGGGGAATGTGACGATTGCCCAGAATTGTGATTTTAACTTGCGAGGCCAGGTGTTTGACAGAGCTACATTTGAGCCGCTTGATTTTGCGACGGTTTCGTTACTTGAAACCACCAAAGGAGCAGTTGCTGATAGCGCAGGATTATTTGTAATCCAGGGAATATGTGCCGGTGAATATCATCTTCGGGTGGAACATCTTGGTTGTGCCCCAGGAAAATATTTTATTGATTTCCGGAGCGATACATTTCTCACGATTTACCTTGATCATCACACTGAATTACTAAGAGAGATTGTAGTGTCCGGAAAACCGGATGGATATACGGATACATATACGCAACAAGTCATAACGTCAGCAACAATTAAGGAGCATGCAGGTGAAACGTTATCCGATATAGCAGAACTTGTATCTGGTGTCAGATCACTGCGCAATGGTTCAGGAATTAGCAAACCCGTAATTCATGGTTTGTTTGGAAACCGGATTGCGATCGTCAATAATGGTCTACTGCAGGCGGGACAGCAATGGGGAGCTGATCATGCACCCGAGATTGATCCGAACAGTGCGAATCTTATCACAGTGGTAAAAGGTTCAGATGCGATTGAATATGGAGCGCAAGCTATAGGTGGAGCAGTCATTATTGAATCAGGCCCAATCGTAAGAGACCCGCATCTTCACGGTACGATCGGATATGCATTTGATTTCAATGGTCTTGGACACACATTATACAGCCGGATTTCAAAATCCCATCATAAACTTGACTGGCGATGGACAGGAACTTTAAATAAAGAAGGAGACCATACAACTCCGGATTACTATTTGACGAATACGGGAAAGTTTGAAGGCAATACTTCATTGCAACTCGTCTATCGGCCAAATGAGGTAACACAACATCAATTGTATTATAGCCTATTTACCACATCGCTGGGAATATTTGCAGGCTCGCATATTAGTAATCTGACGGATTTGGAACAAGCAATTGGAAAAGAGAAACCATTCATAAAACGAGATTCTTTTTCTTATTCGATTGAATCTCCCAAACAGCAAGTCGTTCACAACTTATTTAAGTACTCCGGTAAGACCTTTTTTCGGGATGGTATTCACCTGGAATGGTTATACGGTCTTCAGTCAAATCATCGAAAAGAATTTGACATACGGCGCGGGAATCGTTCCCATATCCCGGCTTTGGATCTTCAACTTTGGTCACATGTGGCCGAAGCCAAATACTACAATCAACATGGACGATTTAAATATAAGAGTGGAATCCAAGCCAAATGGACTGACAATACAAATGATTTTGATACAGGAATACTTCCTCTTATTCCGGATTATACGGAGGGGTTGGCAGCTATTTTCTTTCATGGAAAATTTCCTTTTGGAAAATTTTTGTTCGAAGGAGGAAGCCGATATGATTTTCAATTCACAAATGTCTATGTGATTACCAAAACATTACCGAGAGAGATTATCAAAAGAGAACACCTCGATCATGATATTGCAGTTTCAGCAGGTTTGTTGTGGAACCTGTCACCGCGACTCGAAACTCGTTTTAATAGTGTCATTGCAAAAAGGTCGCCTGAGGTTAATGAACTCTACAGTGACGGATTGCATCAGGGTATCGCAGGAATTGAAGAAGGCAATTGGATGTTGGAGGCTGAGACATCTCTTAAATCAATCTTTACACAGTCCATCATTTTCCCTGAAGCATTTCACTTCGAACTTACTGCACATACCAATTTCATCCAACAGTATATTTATCTCAAGGCTGAGGATGAATTGAGGCTAACGATCAGAGGGGCTTTCCCAGTATTTACATATAGGCAGGATGATGCCTGGATTCGGGGTATCGATGTATCTGTGATTTCTGATTTTTCCCATACGATCGAATGGTCATCAAAATTCTCCTTCATTAAAGGGAATATTCTGGAAAATAAAATTCCTCTCAGCCTAATTCCTCCATTTTATTTTATTTCGGCTGTCTCATGGTCTTTTCACGATTATAAAATATTCAAAGGAACCAAACTTAAAATCGAAGGGGAGTATACTGCCAGGCAAAATGATTGGGATGAATCAGGAGAACTACTTGCGCCACCCGCAGCTAATTTTTTGTTCGCAGCTGGTCTAGAAACCGGACTTCAACTCAATGATAATATTGTTCACATTGGAATCTACTCGGATAATATTTTAAACGTCAAGTATCGGAATTATTTGAACAGACTCAGGTATTTCTCAGATGAACAAGGTAGAAGCATCAGGATCAACATCCGATATGAATTCTAGCATTGAATTATGTTCCGTTCTAATATAGAAAGCTAGAATGAATTTTTCAATTCCCTTTGTATTTACTACCTACCCATTTTAAATATCCTTGTTCTGATTTTGGATGAGGTTATCATATCCGGGTTCAGGAGTTCAGTTGAAAGTGTAGTTTTGCATTTATGATCAGGTCATTATCTGTGGGTCTATTTATGTTAGTTGTTTTTTCTGTTTATGGGCAGAACCAATCTAATCCATTTGACCTTAAGTACAGGCCGTCGCAACCAATTTCTGGGTCTAAGGCTGCTTCTACTGTGGCCAAACCGGATTCAACCACGAAATCAGTCGAATTATGGCTGCCAAAGTCCGAAGTCAAAATTGTAGTGCCAGATACTTCACGAGTTTCCTTTGACACCACAGATCTTCCAATACTGGATTCAAATCCCTTTGAATTGGGCGACGAAGGGAAAATGGACAGTAATGCGTTGGCTCCGGGAGAAATCGTGAATGAAAAAGCTGATCCAGTTTTTAAAGAGGTGGTCACACCTACAAAGAAAAAACCATCAAAGGGTATTCAGATCTTTTTTCTTTTGCTGAGCCTGCTTTTTTTGATTTTTATCGTCAACGTTGAGCGAAGCTTTGTTAAGGATCTTTGGCGCGTCATTTCTAATGAAAATTATAGTTCATTACATCTTCGAAACCAGCGGAATACAATGCGGCAAATTCTGCTGTTGATGGGTTACCTGGTATTTGTGATTCAGGCGGGAATTCTGTTATACCATGCACTTGATACGTTTAACTATCCGGGTAATCTTTTTGACAATATTTGGACTTGTATGGCATTTGTCCTCATTGTCTATCTAGTGAGACACAGTGTGATCACCTATCTGAAGTGGCTTTTTAACAACAAAAAAGAGATGACACTCTTCGGATTTGACATTAGCATCTTCAATATCATGGTCGGGTTAGTGTTTTTACCAATCAATGTGATGTTAAATTTTGGGCCGGAATCACTTGCCAAACCTTTGATTTACATCGCTTTAGCAGCAGCGGCACTAGCTTACATGATGAGACAATTGAGGTGGATGTTGACTGGGCGACAATTAATAGCGAATAGTCTGTTCCTCTTTTTTGTTTATCTTTGCGCGGTCGAAATTTTGCCCCTCTGGGCTATTTCGAAGTTTTTCTGGTAGTGACTGATCCATTAAAAACCGTCGAATGGGTACAAACAGCGTAAAAGCAATTTCAATTTCCACCCCAAAACGAACCGTGAAGACCATCTTGGTCTCGCAGCCGAAACCAGAACGATCACCTTACTATGACATTGAGAAAAAATATGGCATCCAGATTGACTGGAGGCCTTTTAATCATGTTGAGGCCGTAACTGAAAAAGAATTCCGGAAGAATCGTATTCGTCCCGATGAGTTTCAAGCTGTTGTAATGACAAGCAAGAACAGTATCGATCATTTTTTCAGAATATGTGAAGAGATGCGAATTAAGGTTTCTCAGGATATGAAGTATTTCTGTACATCTGAAACGATTGCACATTATCTCCAAAAATTTATTCAATATCGCAAGCGTAAAGTTTTTGTGGGAGAAAGGGCTATACAGGATCTTGCCGGGCCACTTCAAAAACATAAATCAACTACTCGTTTTCTTGTCCCTTGTTCAAACCTTGGGAAAGAAGATGTGATTGATTATCTGAAGCAGAAAGAAGTCAACTTTGAGTCTGCTATCATGTACCGATCGGTTTCAAGTGATCTTACTGATCTAAGAGATATTTTTTACGATATGTTAATATTTTTTAGTGCACAAGGCATAGAATCGTTATTTGAAAATTTCCCGGACTTTAAACAAAATGAAACACGGATTGCGGTTTTTGGAAATATCACTGCAAAAGCTGCGGAAGACAAACAACTTCGCATTGATGTGATTGCTCCAGCTCCCGGTATTTCATCTATGTCTATGGCATTAGATAAATATCTCCAGGAGTCCAATAAGTAAGTCGGACGTTTTTATCCTTTTATTGAAGCTAAATTTTAATTTTTAGTTATCCAGCGTAGCTATGGTCTCATCGCTATCAAGACCCGATTTTATTAACAGCCTTCATACGAAGTTGGTGAGCAATCCATTACCCGGATTTTCTGCTCACCAGGAAATGGCACATGCAATAAGAAGAGTTGATCCACAGCAACAGGTTCACAAGGCAAGACAGGCTGCTGTTTTACTGCTGTTGTCCGAGAAATCGCCCGGTACTTTTAGCATCATTTTTATTCGGAGAGTATCAGGTCTCGATCAGGATAAACACGCTGGTCAGATTGCTTTTCCAGGAGGGAAAAATGAGCCAGATGATCCTGATATGATGTACACAGCCATGCGGGAGGCTGAAGAGGAAATTGGTCTTGACTTATCCCAAATAGATATCCTTGGCCCATTGTCCCCACTCTATATTACGGTCAGTAATTTTATGGTGCATCCATTTGTTGCTTTCGCCTGGAAACTTCCAATGCTTACGAGACAGGAACGTGAAGTTGAAGAGATTATCGAAATACCCCTGACCGAATTCAATTCATCATCTATTCGGCAGCTTATACGAATTAAACTTGCAACCGGTATAACTTTAAATCATGTACCCTGTTTCCAGATTCACGATCTTAAAATCTGGGGTGCCACTGCAATGATCATGAACGAGTTCTTGAAAATCCATCCTTAGTTCCCCACGATACCCACTATCATTTCCGTAAATTGCGATCATTCATGGAGCAGAATCAAGTAACAACGGCCTACCAGCCTAAGCATCACATCAGGATCGTCACGGCTGCATCCTTATTTGATGGACACGATGCAGCGATCAATATTATGCGTCGGATCATGCAGCGGTCAGGCGCAGAAATCATTCACCTCGGCCACAACCGGAGCGCAAAAGAAATTGTCGACACAGCTATCCAGGAAGATGTGCAGGGAATTGCATTGACTTCTTACCAGGGTGGCCACAACGAATACTTCAAGTACATATTCGACATGCTGCGCGAAAGAGGTGCGGGTCATATTAAAATCTTTGGTGGAGGTGGAGGCACTATTTTGCCGGACGAAATAAAGGCACTTCAGGATTATGGCATTTCAAGGATCTATACGCCTGATGACGGACGTCATATGGGTCTGCAGGGAATGATCAATGACTTGCTTCAGGCATGTGATTTTCCTTTAGGAGAAAATCTAAATGGAGAATTGAAAAAGCTTAGCAGCAAAGATCATCTTTCGATTTCGCGAATGATTACTGCAGTTGAAAACTTTCCTAAAGAAAACCAACACTGGGTTGTTGATCTTACGGCAAAAGCCAAGATGAGTAATGTTCCTGTTCTTGGTATTACCGGAACAGGAGGAGCAGGAAAATCAAGTATGATCGATGAAATCATTCGTCGCTACTTATTGGATTTTCCAGAGAAGGATCTGGCGGTTATTTCTGTGGATCCGAGTAAACGTAAGACAGGAGGTGCATTGTTGGGAGATAGGATTCGTATGAATGCATTAGCTTCTGATCGGGTATACATGCGATCATTAGCTACACGCCAATCCAATTTGGCTCTGTCCAAACATATCCAACAGGCAGTTGACATTTTAAAAGCGGCTTCATTTGATCTCATCATTCTCGAAACGTCAGGTATCGGGCAATCCGATACCGAAATTGTAGATCATGCTGACATGTCACTTTATATTATGACGCCAGAATTCGGAGCGGCATCTCAATTAGAAAAAATTGACATGCTTGACTTCGCAGATGTTATAGCGATCAATAAGTTTGACAAACGAGGTGCACAGGATGCATTACGGGATGTACGAAAACAATATAAACGGAATCATGAGCTATGGGATGTTACGGATGAAAAAATTCCGGTCTTCGGTACGATCGCTTCCCAGTTTAATGATCCGGGCACAAATGCTTTATATAAAAAAATCATTGAAGTGCTGGAAACAAAAACATCAGCATCCTTTCTTTCCACAGTTCCATTCAAGACAGGTGATAGTGAAAAGATATACATCATTCCGCCACATCGCGTCAGATATCTAAGCGAAATCGCAGACAATAACCGCAAGTATGATACATGGACTCATGAGGAAGGGAAGAAAGCTGGTCTGCTTTATTCGTTGCAGACTTCTGAAACGTATTTCAAGGAAAATGAAAAAATCGAATTAGCCCAACAATTAAAGTCGGAGTTTGAAAAACTCAGACAAGATGTTGATGGTGAAGTATGGCGCTGGATCCAGGAATGGCCTGAGATCAGACGTATGTATGTGGAGGATGATTTTACATACAAAGTGAGAGGGAAAGACATCCGTGTAGAAACACACACACGTTCGTTATCAGGTACTAAAATCCCTGTGGTTGCATTGCCTACAGCAGAAGATTGGGGAACATTAGTACACTGGGTAACGCAGGAAAATCTTCCAGGACGTTTTCCTTTTACTGCGGGTATTTATCCATTTAAAAGAAAGGGAGAAGATCCCACGAGAATGTTTGCCGGTGAAGGAGCTCCAGAGCGGACTAATAAGCGATTTCACTATCTCTCGAAAGATATGCCTGCAAGCAGATTATCAACGGCTTTCGATAGTGTAACACTCTATGGAGAAGATCCTGATATTCGGCCTGACATCTATGGTAAAATTGGGAATTCAGGTGTAAGCATTTGTTCACTTGATGATGCTAAACGTCTTTATTCGGGATTTGATCTTTGCGACCCAAAGACTTCTGTTTCAATGACGATCAACGGCCCTGCTGCAACGATCTGCGCCTTTTTTATGAATGCTGCGATAGATCAGCAATGTGAAATTTATATTAGAGAAAACGGGCTTGAGTCGAAAGTAGAGTCCGCACTCATGCAGAAGTACGACAAGGCAGGAATGTCAAGGCCTGCCTACAATGCACAGATACCTGAAGGCCACAATGGTTTGGGATT
>JAYUXX010000379.1:0-18933 GCA_043752765.1 Saprospiraceae bacterium
TTGTAAGAGCCGACTCCATCACTCAGTCTGTGTATGTGGACAAGCAGATGTGGGAGAAAATTGTTTTTAATCTTTTAAGCAATGCGTTCAAGTATACACTTGAAGGAAAAATAACGGTAGAACTTACAGCAGAAAATGATTTTGCAGTACTCAAAGTAAGGGACACAGGAGTTGGAATTCCTGAAAATGAAATGCCAAAAATGTTTGAACGCTTCCACCGTGTACAAAATGTTACGGGCAGGACGTATGAAGGCACAGGCATTGGCTTATCGCTTATAAAAGAGCTCGTGGTGATGCACCAGGGCACAATTGACGTTGAGAGTAAATTGAATGAGGGAAGTGTATTCACCGTAAGAATTCCTTTCGGTAAAGAACATCTTGACGGACAACAGATTTCAAAAACAGGAATTGATTCTGATGAAATTTCTTCTAACGTCTATGTTGAAGAAATTGAAACGCTTCTTGAAATAGAAAAACAGGAAGCATTAAAACCATCTTTAGTTCAAAGAAAAAATATCCTTCCCACCATTCTTGTGGTTGATGATAATGCCGACATGCGTGAACACATTTGTTCCATTTTGTCAAATCATTTTAATGTTGTCACAGCCTATAATGGGATGGATGCATTGCACAAGATGAAAGAAACAATTCCGGCATTGGTGCTTTCTGATATTATGATGCCCGTGATGGACGGTATTGGTTTGCTGAAAGAAATTAAAAGCAACAAAGCCACAGAAAACATACCTGTCATTTTCCTGACAGCCCGAGCCGGTGAAGAATTAAAAATTGAAGGATGGGAAACTGGTGCTGATGATTACCTGGTAAAGCCGTTTTCAAGTAAAGAACTTATTTCACGCATTGCATCCCAAATAAAAACACAGCAAATAAGAGCAGCAGCAGAAATATTGCTGAAAAATATTTTAATGCAGGCGCCTGTTGCTATTTCAGTGATTGAAGTACCGGGATATAAATATTTGCTGATAAATTCAGAAGCCCAGCAATTATTCAGCCGCAGCGCTGAACAGGTGGTTGGTAAATCGGTTAATGAGATTTTTCCTGAAGCCGAAGCACAAGGACTTATTCAGATTATGGACCAGGTGTATAGTACCGGTGAAACATATGCCGTGAAAGAAATGCCGTTGCTGCTCGATGCTTTAAATGATGGTGTTCTGCATCAGCGATATCTGAATTTTTCAGTCGAACTTATAAAAAATGTTGACTGCAAAGTGCATTCGCTCCTGGTCGTTTGCATAGATGTAACCCAGCAAGTAGAAGCAAGAAAGAAAATTGAAGAAAGCGAAAAGCAACAGGCATTCTTGTTGAAACTGAGCGATGCACTTTGTTCGCTCAGCAATCCCCAGGACATTGAAGAAGCAGCTTCAAAAATAGCTTTGGATTTTATGGATGCTGACCGGTGTTATTATAGTACGATAGAAGGGGAAAATGTCATTATCCTTCGTGACGCCGTGCGTGGAAATTTACCATCTGTTGCCGGAGTACATTCCATAGGCAACTTTGCCCTGTATAAAGCGGTATTAAATGCAGGGCGTCCCTTTGTTGTTGATGATGTGCGTACTTCCAATAAACTAGATGAAGACTTAAAAAAGGTATGCTTGCAGTTCCAGTATGATTCATTTATTAATGTGCCGGTTATTAAAAATGGCAAGTCTGTGGGACTTTTTTCCCTTGTTGAAAGCAAGCCAAGGAAATGGACAGATTTAGAGATGCAGCTAACCGTAGAAACGGCTGAACGCACGTGGGCTGCAGTAGAAAGAGCGAAAGCAGAAGAAGCCTTGCGCAAAAGTGAAGAACAACTCGCTTTCGATTTAACCGGTGCAAAAAAACTGCAAGCTATCAGCACCCAGTTAATACATGATGATAATATTGATTTGCTGTATGAACAGCTCCTTAATGCAGCCATTGATCTGATGCACGCTGAGATGGCGAGTATTCAGGTGTATCATCCTGAAAAAAAACAATTGCAACTGCTTGCACACAAAGGATATCATCCAGCATCGGCTGCACACTGGGAATGGGTAAGTACAGATTCAAAAAGCGCATGCGGTGCAGCATTGCTTAAGGGTGAGCGGTGTATTATCAGTGATGTGGAAAAAGATGAACAGACATCAGCAATAGAAAGCCTGCGTTATTATCAGTTGTCAGGCATCAGGGCAGTGCAATCTACACCACTCATTTCCCGCAATGGAGTTTTGCTAGGAATGATATCCACGCTTTGGCAAGAGCCGCATGAACCTTCAGAAAGAGATCTGCAATTATTTGATGTGCTGGCACGGCAGGCGGCAGACCTTATTGAGCGTAAAAAATCAGTAGAAAAAATAAAAGAAAGTGAAAGCCGCTTCCGTACTATGGCTGATGCATCACCTGTGCTTATCTGGACCATTGATGCCAATGGTTCGTCTACGTATTACAACAAAACGTTTCTTGATTTTATAGGGGTGTCTAAAGAAGAAGACATTTCTGATTGGGGAAATATTGTTCATCCACAGGATGTTCAGTCTACGTTCGATATCATAAATACGGCCATTTCCAAAAACCGTTCCTACTCATTAGAGTGCCGTCTGTTAAGATCCGATGGAGTTTGGCGCTGGGTGTTGGCGCAAGGTAATCCACGTTTGGGCGATAATCATGAATTTTTGGGTTTTGTCGGTTCATCTGTTGACATTACCGAACGCAAGCAAGCTGAAGAAAAAGTAAAAGAAAGCGAACACCAATACCAGGAAATGATCCATTCTTCTCCCTCTATGATCAGCATTTTGAAAGGAGAAGATATGGTGATTGAAATTGCTAATGATTCTATATTACAAAGCTGGGGAAAGCGAAAAAACATTGTCGGAAAGTCATTGCTTGAAGCACTTCCCGAGGTGAAAGAGCAGGGCTTCGACAAGTGGCTCATGGAAGTTTATAAAACAGGTAATCCCTATTATGCCTATGAAACTCCGGTAGTTTACGAGCGAAACGGAAAAACAGAAACAGTTTATTATAATTTTCTTTACCAGCCACAAAGAAGCATCAATGGCATAATAGAAGGCGTGGCCATTATTGCCACTGAAGTAACTACCCAGGCAATAGCAAACAAAAAGATTGTGGCCAGCGAACAGAATGTCAGCAGGCTGTTTATGCAGGCTCCTGCTATTATTTGTGTACTTCGTGGACCGCAGCATATTTTCGAACTTGCCAATGCCATGTATCTGCAGCTTGTTGGCAACAGAGATATTGTGGGCAAGCCAATTAGGGATGCAATACCTGAACTGGATGGAACGGGCATTTTTGAAATTTTAGATGAGGTTTACACAACCGGAGAACCTTTTATTGCGAATGAATTGCCTGTTACACTTTTAAAAGAAAGCGGTAAGCTCGAAGAAGGTTTTTTTAATTTTATCTATCAGGCCTCTCATGATGCAAACGGACATATAAACGGCATATTAGTTCATGCAGTAGAAGTAACAGACCAGGTATTTGCCCGTAAAAAAATTGAAGAAAGTGAGAAAAAATTTGAAGCAGCCATCCTTGCTGTTGAGGGTATAATCTGGACAAACAATGCGAATGGTGAAATGATTGGTGAACAATCTGGATGGAGCAATTTGACGGGCCAATGTTATGAAGAATATCAAGGCTATGGTTGGACTAAATCAATTCATCCGGATGATGTTAAACCAACGCTTGTGGCATGGAACAATGCCGTGGAAAACAGGATCACTTTTGAGTTTGAACACAGGTTGAATACAAAGGAAGATGGGTGGAGAATTTTTTCTGTAAAAGCCGTTCCGGCCTTTGATGAAAATGGCGCTATTCAGCAATGGGTGGGTGTGCATACTGATATACATGAAAAAAGGGAGGCAGAAAATCAAATTAAAGAAAGCGAAGAAAGGTATCGTTCGTTAGTAAACGCCGCGCCTATTGCCATTGGAGTATTAAGGGGACGAGAGTTAATTGTAGAAAATCCTAACCAAACCTATCTTACCATGGCAGGCAAGGATGAAAGTATGATTGGCAAACCTTTGGCAGATGCCATGCCTGAACATGAGGATCAACCCTTTTTAAAAATATTGGATGATGTTTATACTTCGGGTATACCGTACAGTAACAAAGCAATACCCGGCATAGTGCTTAAAAACGGTCGGCCTTCCCAGGGTTTTTACGACATCAGCTTTACCCCTCTTGTTGATAGCGAAAATAAAGTTTATGCCATCTTAAATATTGCTTTGGATGTAACAGAGCAGATAGAATTAAACAAGAAAATTAAAGAAAGCGAACAATATTTCAGACGGCTAACGGATACGGTTCCTGCCATTATCTGGATTACCGAACCCGATGGAAGATGCAGCTATTTAAATAAGCCCTGGTACGATTATACTGGACAAACCGAAGAAGAAGCTAAGGGCTTTGGATGGCTCGAAGCCACGCACCCTGATGATAAAGTACATTCATCAGAGATTTTTATTAAGGCCAATGCAGCGCAAAAACCTTTCAGTATATCATACAGGCTTCGTAATTCAAAAGGAGAATATCGCTGGGCAATAGACAGCGGCAGTCCGAGGTTTAATGCAGATAATGTATTTGTTGGAATGATTGGAACGGTTGTAGATGTGCATGAAGAAAAGTTAGCGGAAGAAAAATTAGCTTATCGAACTGCTTTGCTAGAGGCTCACAACGAGGCAAGCGTAGATGGTCTGTTGATTGTAGATGCAAAAGGAAAAATCATTTCTTACAACCAGCGGTTTATTGAAATATGGAACATGCCGCAACACATTGTAGATGCAAAAGATGATGAAGCAGCACTTTCATTCGCTATGATGCAATTAGTAAATCCCCAACAGTTTATTGATAAAGTAAAATATCTCTACGAGCATCCAAAAGAAACGAGCCTTGACGAACTGGAATTTAAAAACGGTAAATTAGTAGAGAGAAATGGTTATCCCGTAGTAGGTGAAGACTCAATTTATTATGCCTGGAGCTGGACCTTCAAAGATATTACATTACAAAAAAATCATGAAAAAACAATTATAGAAAGTGAAGAGCGTTTTCGTTCCCTTGCCCAAAACTTACCCCAATTAATTTGGGTTACCGATTCCCAGGGCAATCAAGAATTTGCATCATTGAGATGGAAAGAATATTCAGGCATTGCGGCCGGGGACGAAAATGAATGGAAGGCAATCGTTCACCCAGATGATTATGATCATATTAATGCAGCATGGATGCACAGCTTAAGCACCGGGGAAATTTATAATTCTGATGTGCGCCTTAAAAATAAAAACGGAGAATACAGGTGGCATACTGTGATAGGTGAACCGGTTTTAGACAAGAAAAATAAAATTGTAAAATGGGTAGGCGCTTTTACGGATACACATTCGGAAAAGTTATTTACGCAGGAGTTAGAGTTGAAAGTTAAAATGCGCACCAACGAACTGGAACTATTTAATGTTGAACTTGAAAGAAAAAACAAAGAGCTTGAATCTTTCGCCTACATCTCCAGTCACGATTTGCAGGAACCACTTCGTAAAATACAAATCTTTGCTTCTCGCATTATAGCAAAAGAATACGAAGCATTATCCGAATTAGGAAAGGATAATTTTAAACGGATGCAAGATGCCGCTAATCGGATGCAAACGCTTATACAGGATCTACTCTTGTACTCACAAACTAAAACAATCGATCGCCAATTTGAAATTACAGACCTCAATACTATTATTGATGAAGTGAAAGAGGATTTAAGCGAGGAAATGGAAAGTAAACATGCTACCCTAGATGCTGTTGGACTATGTAATGTAAAAATTATTCCTTTTCAGTTTCGCCAACTCATGTACAACCTCATAGCAAATGCATTAAAGTTTTCAGCTCCCAACATCCCTCCACACATCATAATAAAAAGCGAAATAAATAACGGCATACACTTTAACAACGAAAAGCTAGAACCTCAGAATATGTACTGTCATATAACAGTGACTGACAACGGCATTGGCTTTGATCAACAATACAGCGAGAAAATATTTAAAGTATTCCAACGGCTCCATGGAAAAAATGAATATATCGGTACAGGTATAGGGCTTTCCATCGTAAAGAAAATTGTTGAGAATCACGAAGGAGTAATTACCGCCACTAGTGAATTAGATAAAGGAGCAACCTTTGATATTTATATTCCGACAGCGTGACAGGATTATAATCTTATAACTGTACACATCTGTAGCATCTGTTATTTCTTTGATACTGCCTAGTGGCAATACTTTAGGGCCGTGGCGATGTGCGTGATTATTAATGACCACTCGACTTGAGCCACTTTGTTGGAAAAAAGCAATGACGTTAAGAGAATTAATTTTTAGTCTTTTACTGGATTATTAGGAACTTTAGGCTGTTAAGTAGGCGAGTGATAAAAAACTTTAACTCCAAACCAACTCAATGGAAATGAAAGGCTCAGTAGAAACTATGAAGAACGTCCTGGATGCATTCAATCGGCATGACCTTGATGCGATAATGGAATTCTTCACAGAAGATTTCCTGCGGTTTATGGACCTTCGGCAGACGATGATGATATTATTTTAATAAATCGTTTTCAATAACAAATTGAAAAAAACCATCAAGATCTTGGGCCTTCAAAACACAACCGTGAAAAAGTAGTACTGTATTTGCTTTCGGATTACAAATAATCCTTATCCTCATGCATAAGTTAAAAAACAATCCTCCCGTCGCTGTTCATAAGGCGTTTGTGGATCCTTAAATGTTATACAAACTCACAACTATTTATGGTTTAAGAGCTCTCTAAGGATAATCAAGTACAAAAACGGGAACTGTTAAAGGATGAGCAGAGTTTCCACCGGTATTAGAATCCACTTGGAATATCTATTTGCAATAAAGTATTTTAACAATCTTCACGGGCAGAAATGAGTTCACCCCGCTAAAGTTTTTATTTCCTTTTCAGGTAACATGGCATTGAGGATTTTTTCAAAAAAGGGTACAAACCAGACAAAGAGTATAACACCACCAATATTAAAAAGCATATGGGCATTGGCAACTGCACGCTCAATAGGATGCCCGGCACTAATTGTTTCAATTAGTTTGAGATACGGGTAGAATAGCAACAATCCAATCATGATGCTTGTGATGTTGAAAAACAAATGAAATAAACCGGTCTTGATGGCCTGCCTGTTTCCCTTGATCGTAGCTATCAAAGTATCACTGCAGGTTCCTAATTCTGCTCCCAGCATGATCGCAATACCACCAGCCAACCCAATGAATCCTTTTTTAGCCAGGATGATCGCCATGCCGACAGTAGCAGATGAAGATTGCAGAACGAGTGTGACAGCCGCACCCGCGAGGGCACCCGGGATCGGCCTTTCCATTCGTTGAAACCATTCGTGAATGGCCGGCAAATCGCGTAAAGGCTCCAAAGCGTTTTCCATGGTAAATAATCCAAAAAAGAGGAGTCCAAAATACAGTATTACCTTTCCCAACTTAGTGATCCCGTCAGATTTCGAAATCATCATAATGAGAAATCCCAAGATCAATAAGATAGGTGAAAACCTACCGATATCCATCGCGATGATCTGACTGCTGACCGTAGTTCCGATATTCGCCCCCATGACAATACCCATGGCCTGACGGAAGGTCAACATCTTTGCGTTCACTAAAACAATTGTGATAATGATGACAGCGGAGGAAGAATCCAGAAGAATGGTAATAATCGTCCCTGTGAGAATTCCGGTAAATATATTGGAAGTGAAGCGAGATACCCATCCCTTTGCCTTTTCTCCCATCACCTCCTGAATAGTCGAAGAAATACTCGTAACTGCATATAGAAACAAAACAAGACCACCAATAACGGATAAAAGAATTTCCCACATTTGGTGAATGTACTCTATGAGAATTCCCTTCAGTGTAAAATTTACTTAACAATGAAGTAAAATTCCAATTTTTCAGTTCGGATAATGATACGAATTTAAAATAAATCACTTTTTATCAGAAGTCGGTGAAGTTAGAAAGCACATTTGGCAAGTCTTTTTTTGCTACAACAAAAGTAGATTTGACTACTTCTGATTACAAATTCACACTGAACTTTGCGAAAACAAAAAAATGAATACTCGAAACAAAATTGCATTCGTAACCGGTGGTAGTCGTGGGTTAGGAAGGGCTATGGCAACAAGCCTTGCCAAAAAAGGAATTGACGTAGTGCTTACCTACAACAGTAACAAAGAAGAAGCTGATAAAGTAGTCGCGGAAATTAAGGTAATGGGGCAACAAGCAGCTGCATTTCAACTGTATACTGGGAATGTGCAATCTTTTGACAATTTCTTTACAAATATTACCAATCATTTAAAAGAACAAAACGGGAGTGCAAATTTTGATTTTTTGATTAACAACGCCAAAACTGGTCTTTATGCTCCCATTACGAATACTAACGAAGAGGAGTTTGATACAATCGTAAATGTTCATTTTAAAGGAGTGTTTTTCCTTACACAAAAGGCATTACCATTTATCAATGATGGGGGACGAATCATAAACATCTCATCTGGACTTGCCCGGTTTTCTACACCTTCTTATTCTGTATATGCTTCGATGAAAGGAGCCATTGAAGTATTCATACGATATAAAAGAACTTGGAGCTAGAGGCATTGCTGCAAATGTAGTTGCACCGGGAGCGATTGAAACAGATTTTTGGTGGAGGACATGTGAGAGACAATAAAGGAATTAATGCTCAGATAGCAGGTATAACTGCATTAGGTAGAGTGGGTGTGCCCGATGATATTGGAGGTGTCGTATCCTTTTTATGTACTGATGATCCAAAATGGATTAACGGACAACGGATTGAGGTAGCAGGAGGTGTGAATTTATAACAAATAATATATTTTATTTCCAGTCATTATACATTTGAAGTTTGATATCGCTCTAAGTTAAACTGCATTTATTCTTTATAGCAACACTATAAAAAAATTAAAAAAATGAAAATAATTATAACAGGCTCATTAGGTCACATCAGCAAACCACTGACAGAACAATTAGTGCAAAAAGGACATGCAGTTACGGTGATCAGCAGCAATCCTGACAAACAACAGATAATAGAAGCAATGGGTGCCCACGCAGCTATTGGTTCTATTGAAGATGTCGAGTTCTTGACAAAAAACTTTACCGGTGCAGATGCGGTGTATTGTATGGTTCCGCCAAACAACTACTTTGACCCAAATCTTGACCTCTTAGCGTATTATAGAAGAATTGGACATAACTATGCACAATCTATTAAGCAGTCAGGAGTAAAGCGTGTTGTTAACCTTAGTACGATTGGAGGACATTTAGAAAATGGCTCAGGGATATTAATGGGAGCCCACAATGTGCAAAATATTTTAGACGAGTTGCCATCTGAGGTATCCATTACACACATGCGTCCAACCTCTTTCTTCTATAATTTCTATGGCTATGCCGATATGATTAAATCCCAAGGAGCTATTATGGCTAACTATGGAACAGAGACTAAAATTCCATGGGTCTCTCCTTACGATATTGCGGATGCAGTAGCGGAAGAAATAGTCACTCCATTTGAGGGCAGAAACATACGGTATGTTGCAAGTGAAGAACTTACAGGTGAAGAAACGGCAAGTATTTTAGGAGCAGCAATTGGAAAGCTTGATATGAAGTGGATACTTGCTACAAATGAACAAACGTTGAACGGATTGGAATCGATCGGTATGAATAAACAGATTGCGGCCGGTCTTGTGGAGATGTACGCAAGTCTTCAAAGCGGATTATTGTCAGAAAGTTATTTCCGTAATAGACCAGCAGTGATGGGCAAGGTAAAGCTGAAAGATTTTGCAAAGGAATTTGCTGTCGCCATAAATTAATACGTACTTCATTATCCTGGTAATGCAAACCCATCGATTTAAGACCAAAAGTGATTATCACCAGTTTAGGAAACTACCTAAATCAAAACATCCATTAATAAGCGTAATCAATTTGGACTTAATTGAACACTGTCCTGTTCATGAGATCAGTCTGATAAACGATTTTTATTCCATTGCATTAAAAAGAAATTTTACTGCGCGGATGAGATATGGTCAGCAGGATTTTGAATTTGATGAAGGGCTCTTGTTCTTTATGTCGCCTGGACAGTTACTGCGCATTGAGGTTGAGCAGGAGTCTGATTTGAAAGTCTCAGGTTGGATGTTATTGGTTCATCCTGACTTTTTATGGAATACTCAACTAGCGAAGACTATAAAACAGTATGAGTATTTCGACTACTCGGTCAATGAAGCTTTATTCCTTTCAGATAAAGAGGAAACAACAATTGCGGGTATCATGCAAAGTATTCAGCAGGAGTATCATTCTAACATTGATAAATTCAGCCAGGTTATTATCATTGCGCAATTGGAGTTGTTACTTAATTTTGCGGACCGATTTTATAACCGTCAATTTATCACCAGAAAAATAACGAATCATTCGATTCTGAATCGGTTGGAAGATATTCTTGCTGAATATTTTAATAGTGATTTATTGGAAACAAGAGGATCACCTTCAGTTCAATACGTTGCCGACGCTTTAAATGTATCCTCTAATTATTTAAGCGGGGTGCTTAAGGTATTGACGGGGCATAGTACTCAGCAACACATCCACAATAAATTTATTGAAAAAGCCAAGGAGAGATTATCAACTACAGTATTATCGGTAAGTGAAATTGCTTACGAGTTGGGATTTGGGCATCCACAGTCGTTCAGCAAGCTATTCAAGACTAAGACTAGTCTTTCACCCTTGGAATTCAGACGGTCTTTTAATTGACGGATGCTAATTTAGTCACTTCGGCTGCGCTCAGTGACGGGGGGAGATGTTGAAGTGGAGAATATTTTATTAAGTTTTTGCGATAGAAATTGATTTTTATTTTGGTCACTTCGGCTGCGCTAAGTGACGGGGGGAGATGTTGAAGTGGAGGAAGTCTTTATTATGTTTTTGCGATGGAAATTGATTTTTGCTTTGGTCACTTCGGCTGCGCTCAGTGACCGCGAAAATTAACACTTGATGAATCTTTGTTGGTAGAATAGAGCTCTTATTATCTTCTACAGACTCCACGCAATATCTCCCTCGGTCACTGAGCAGAGCCGAAGCGAACATTTGCAATAATTTTTACTTTGGTCACTTCGATTTACACTCAACGACCAACTGTTCTCTGCCAAGGCAACAGATATATTTTATTCGTTGTAGCTCATTTAATTTGAGAGTTTTCCATGTAATAATCCGCGGGTCGCAGAGCGTTAGTCGAAGCGGCCAGGTCCATGTAACAATTTGGGTGTCGCTGAACGGAGCCGAAGCGACCATTTGCAATGATTTTTACTTTGGTCACTTCGATTTACACTCAACGACCAACAGTTCTCTGCCAAGGCAACACATATATTTTATACGTTGTAGCTCAATTAATTTGACAGTTTTCAAGGTAATAATCCGCGGGTCGCAGAGCGTTAGTCGAAGCGACCATTCTGCTCTCTGCTTTCTGCTCCCCGCACCCTGCCTTCACATTTTAATAATAATCCATATTGCCCACCATTATAATTTTTACTCTAATTATTTTATAAATAAATAAGCTGTGCCCAAATTCAAACTTTAACTTTTCTTATAACTGCTTATTTATCAAATATATATGGTAATATCGATGTTTACAAGCGTCTAAATATTTTGAAGAATTACAACCTGAGGCAACTTTAGGGCGTTACAGAATTACATCATGATTGAAAGAGCAACTAAAGTTAAAGGGGATGTCAACAAGCATCAAACTCAGCCCTCCTTTTGAACATTTTGCTACTCTTAAAACCTCACTCCGGCCTAACTTCTTAAACTCTCTGCATGAAAAAAGTAATGATTCTCTCCGGTTTGCTTTCGCTCAGCCCAATTCTAATGAGCTTATTCTTCAATCTCAACTTCCTTAGTTCAGCCAATTCGGCCCCCAGCACAGGGGAAGCCATCACACCCACGGAGTTTACCACTACTACATCAACTACTGCAGATACAGCTTTTATATTACCAACCCTTTCAATTAACACTCTTCCACTAAACGTCTCTCCGGTAAGCTTCGGAAACCTCGAAGACCTGCGACACAAGGACCTTCAAGCGGAACTCGAGGCCATTCTGCATTCCAACAAACATTGGGTTGCACTGTCAAAAAAGAAAGCACTCAGTATCGGTATCGTCGATATGCAAGACCCACTCAACTCCCGCTATGCAGCGATCAACTCGGATAATATGGTTTATGCAGCCTCCCTGCCTAAAATTGCCATTCTCCTTGCATCGGAAGAAGCCATTCATAATGGTAGCCTGAAAGAAACCGCTGAAGTAAAAGCCGATATGAAAATGATGATTGCGAAAAGCAGCAACTCTGCAGCCACTCGCATGATCAACCGCGTAGGACTCAAACAAATCGGAGAAGTAATGCAGGATCCCCGCTACAACCTCTATGACCGCGAAGATGGCGGAGGACTATGGGTTGGAAAAGCATACGGAGGTGCAAATGGCCGTATCGGTGATCCCCTTAAAAATATTAGTCACGCTGCTTCTGTTAAGCAGGTGTGCAACTATTACTATATGCTAGCTTTCGGCCAGTTGGTCAGCCCTGAGCGCTCCAAAGACATGCTCAATGTATTGGTTGATCCACAGCTGCATCACAAGTTTGTCTCTGTCCTGGATCGTGTAGCTCCGGACGCAAAAGTGTATCGCAAGTCAGGTACATGGGAAAACTGGCACACCGACTCCGCACTCGTGTGGGACACAGATCGCAAGTATATTGTGGTCGTCCTTGCTGAAGACGCAGGCGGTGAATCAATGCTTCGTGAATTGATGCTTAAAATCGATACAGCACTGGTTTCAAAGGGGTAGATTAGCGGCGAAATATGCTTGAGGCGCTGCTGTCGAAGGGGAAAGAAAATCTTCTGCGAACGTTTGACATCCGGATGGGTGAGTTCAGGCGTGTCTGGCTCATGCTTCTCAATGTCTTTCTGCTCATCCAGTGCCTCTGGATTATCAAGCCGGTAGTCAACGCACAGTTCATCTCACAGGTAGGGATCCAAAAATTACCCCTCGTGTTCCTCCTGGTGGCCTTGACCGCACTTGCCTTTTCCACCATTTATTCCCGGCTCCTGGCTTTACTTCCCTTAGGAACCGTTATGATACGCACTTATGTGATCTCCATCCTGGGTTTCCTGAGTTTTGGCATCCTATTATATATAGATGTGTTCCCGGACTGGATGAGTTACGTGTTTTATATAGGCGTGGCTTTATTCGGTCTCATCACCACTTCCCAATTCTGGCTGCTGGCAAATCTTATATTTTCTTCTCTTGAAGCAAAGAGGCTTTTTGGATTCATCGGAGCCGGAGCCATTGCAGGAGGTATTAGCGGAGGATATCTCACCTCTTTGTTCACGCAATTCATGGAGAGTAAACACCTCCTCTTTGTTGCGGCAGGTTTGCTCATCATCAGCATGGTGATCAATCAAAAAATATGGGCAACCTATTTACCCACTTTCGATCTGTTAACTCAAAACAAAAAGTCGAAGACACTTCACGAATATCCATTACGACTTATTCGAAATTCAAAACATCTGTCGTACCTCGCGCTGATCATTGGTATCAGTGTTGTTGTTGCCAAACTTGTAGAATTTCAATTTAGTGCAATTGCCTCCGAAAACATAAAGGACCCAAACAAGCTCACAGCCTACTTTGGTTTCTGGTTTTCTACTTCCAATGTTGTTGCGTTAGGAATACAACTTCTCATCACGCAGCGTATGGTAGGATTTCTTGGAGTTGGTCGCAGTCTTTTTATTCTACCGGGTGCATTATTTATAAGTACAGCGGTTCTTCTGCGAGCTCCTGTATTGTGGGCCGGAACTACACTCAAGCTTATGGATATTTCATTAAAACAATCCATAAATAAAGCTGCAACCGAACTCCTCATTCTTCCGGTACCGATGGCAATAAAGAGTCAGGCAAAAACTTTTATCGATGTATTTGTCGATACTACAGCAACGGGGATAGGAGGGATCATGCTTATATTTTTAATCAATGGATTAAATCTTTCGGTGAGGGCTGTGAGCATACTTATTCTGTTGCTTATCAGTCTTTGGATGTTTTTTGCAGTGCGTGCACGCAATGAATATATTCTTGCTTTTCAAAAACAACTCGGAATCAATCCACAGCCCCTGAAGAAAAAGGAATTACTTCTTTCTAATGTAGCTGTAGTAGATAGTATCCGGCAGACAGTGCTGTCTGGTTCTACTGAAAAAATTCTCGTGCTCCTTTCCAATATAGAAGAAAGCAAAGACCCCGGTCTGATGAGAGAATTGATTCCGTTGCTGCAACATGAATCACCTCGTGTACGAAAGGCCACATTGGATTCACTTTATTATCATACCGATCCATCGATCACCAAGCAGATTGAACCGCTACTGAATGATCCGGATGACATTGTGCGTTCACGTGCATTTTCATGCCTTCTCGCACATACACGGCAAAATAGAGTTCGCTTCATCAATGATCACCTGACGCATGAAGATCCTGCGATTAGTGGTGCTGCGTTAGTGGGTCTCGCCACAGAATCGCGCGACAATCCTGTAATGCAAAAACAATTTAACCTTGAGGAACGCCTCCTTGAAAAAATAATCTACGCAGGTGAATTGCAAGACAAGGAGGATATTGTTGTTTTAAAAATATTGGTAGCACGTGCGATCGGATATGGAAGAATAGAAGGTTTGTATCCGTTGCTGATGAGTTTTATGATCGAAGATGATCCGACACTTAACAAACAGGCTATCATTGCGGCAGGCAATACAAAGGACTCAAGTTTTGTAAAATCTCTTTTGCCTTTTCTTCCAAATGAAGCAACCAGGATTACAACTCAAAAAGCTTTAGCCAAATACAAACCTGCAGATCTCCTTGTCTTATTAACAGAAGTAAGTAATACTCCCGGCACACCTACAGAAATTTTACTTCAACTTCCTGCCCTGGCTGAAGCAATGGACACTCAGCAAGCTGTTGATTTTTTATTTAGCTTTCTTGTACTGCATCACAATCCGAAGATAAAACTTGAAGTCCTCGAAGTCCTGCATAAGATCAAAACAAAATTTCCTCACCTCACGATCACCGGTAAACGCATCTTGCCATTCCTCATGAAGGAAGCGGATCTGTATAAGGATTCTCTTGCCTTAGGATATTCTGCAGAACACAGTTATAAAAATCATGATGAAGATCCTGAGATCAGTGTGGCAAGAAAAGAATTGATCGTATTGCTTGAACAAAAACTTGATCTCGATCTGAAACGGATTTTCTGGACGCTTGGCTTAAGTTATCCACCGGGACAAATCCTTCCTTTATTTAATGATCTTCGCAACCCTGACCCGGATATCAGAATCAGTACAGTAGAATTACTTGACAATATTCTCGAGCCCCAATTAAAAAAAGTCGTTCTCTCCATCGTAGAAACAGCGATGCTTGAAAAGTTATCAGACGATGATCTCGAGCGGCTTGAACTTTCAGTTCCCAATGAGATTGCATGTTATGAATCTCTTCTTCAGGGTACGGATGAAGAACTAAAGTTGGCGGTGATTAAATTAATTCATGCTTTGAAAAATCCGGAGATTGATAATCTACTTCAAGATTCTGCTTGAGGGTAGTGTTACTTTTTGTTATCCAAAAAGGAACTGTTGACCCCAGTGCTGACCCCATCTTTGCTGTTCAAACTGCCGACCCCATCTTTGCTGAAGCAAAGCGTTCCCCTAAAGGGGTGCAGCATTTTTTTTACACAAATAAATTTTAGTATAAGACAACATAGGATTTTATATGGAATAGGAAAAGGGTCCCCTTTAGGGGATTTAGGGGTGATAGAATCCCTGCCCTATGCTCTCTGCCCCGTGCTACTTCCTTACAATCCGATCAATCGACGCAGCCAACGCCTGATGATCCGACGCACTATTCTTCCTTCTCACATTCGACATCAGCGCCACCATATAAGTTGTACAATCAGAATGCTCAACGATAGCAACACTATTCATGAAATTATCAACATTGCCTTTGTACTTCGCACATACATACCCGGATTCTGGAGCACATTTGTAAAGACTCCCTGACTTAAAATAAACAGCCGCTTCTTTCAAGGCAGGTGATGCACCATACCGGATACGTCGATCGGTCATGTACATCAATTTTTTCATTTCAAGACTACTAGCCTCATCTACCGCTTTGCCACGCTCAAGCATCACCAAAAATTTCATGAGCCCAATAGGTGTACCGGTACTTCCACCTTGAGCTGGAATATAATTGCCACCACCACGTGTGAAAATTGTTCCTAACCTCCATTCATCTTTTAAAATACCCATCTCACGAAGCGGATCATTGACCACCGATATGGCCAGATCGGATAAGGAATCTTTTGGAGTACTTTTAAAAAACGCCTCAGACTCCTTGTAAGTCAGATGAGGATATTTTTTTCCGAAGACCCGCATAAGAATGGCTTCTCTCCAACAAACTGCTGCAGCTCCATTATTACTTACCGACAACATGTAATCAAGCCATTCATAGAGCAAAAAAACATCCGTGGCCTGCACCTGCCTTTTTTGTAAGGCTTGTGTTTGTGTATTAAAAATGGAAACGGTGTGTTCATCCGTTAATGCCCACCCACCGGCGCGCACTTCTTTTGTACACATCAAATCGAGACGATCATTGAACGATTCAGGATAGATTTTGGCTAACTCAGTAAAGAAACCCAACAACACTGCAAGCTTTCCCACACTACCGGGTTGATATCCATCATTTTCTTTTCTGCCTGCATACCGGATAGGTCGGCCTTCCGTGATATCCAATAATGCAACACTATAATTTTCATTCAGCCTCGGAAATAAATTATTAATCTTTTCCTGTAATGCAGGATCAGGTGAAGGAATAGTTGTTAAACTGTCTCCTCGAGCGTTTGCTAAATTGAGTTGTATCTCATATGACTTTTTCATTGCGCCGGGGATCGGCATCGGACCTTTCATCTCGCCATCTACAACCATTTCAAGATAATCGAGCCTGCGAATATTTGTAGTTCCATAGCCGTCAATAGGATAGGTTGGACCATCCGTAATACAAGCACAAATGATTAGTAGTGTAAGCAATGATATGCGGATTGACGTATTCATAAGTTCAGTTTATAAAAGCATTACTTGATCTGCATCAAACTCAGGGGTGATGTTTTGAAGATATTCGGAGGCTGCAGCTTGTTTATTTTCAACAAACGGCCGTACCTGGAACAACCAAATTTTATTGTCCTTAAATCCGGGTTCTATATCAAAAGGTCCCTTCGTTGTTATCCCCGGTGCTTTTGGAAGTTCATAGAGAACCTTTGCAGCTAGTTCGCGAAGTGCAACCAAATTCTCAGGACTAAGAATACGATTCTCAAAGGTTGCCTGCTTGTGGAAACTTCCACCTGTAGCAGGGATCGTCAGGTAAGACGTTTGCCTTGCAGGGCTTACGAGATAATTTTTGCCATCAGCACCGAGTAACCATGTTTCTGCAGCTTGTCCATCTACAGCTCCCGCAACTCCACGATTGATAGCAACGGTAATATCACCTTCTCTTCGGGTGGTGATTCCTTTTGTAATCATTACTCCCGAATAATCACCATCTACACTTGGAATGATGACGATGGATGGAAATACATTTTCAGGGTTGTTCAAATATTTCTGCCTCCATTTATAACTCCTTTCCGAATAAGGAGAAGCCCATACATCGCGTATACCTTGAAATATTTTTTCCGGATCCACAACGTTGAACACAGTAAGATTAAGTCCAGCACCTGTGAAGTCTTTAAGATCTTCCATGTTCGTATCACTGCGCACGAAGACTGGTACTTTTCCTAAAGGTTGCCCTAATACAGATTGAAATTGTTGTTGCAATTCCGTTTTAAAACCCGGAAGTAATGGCATTTTCTTAATAAGCTCGCGAAGTGTATCCAGTTTTGGCAGTGTGTATTTTTCAATTTCGGGTTCTGCAGTTCCATTGCATCTAAGACAGTCCGCATGATCAAAGATCCCAATCATCATAGCCCAGTAACTTGTCTCTGAACCAGGAATTCGTTGATTCATATGTTGACGAAATAATGCAAATGGTACTACTAAACCATCCACAACATTTTCAGGAAACATTTTTTTCAATTGACCCAGGTTAGCAGCTTTCGGTCCACATACTTTTCCTGAATGTGTGGAGTTAATAGTGTCCAGATTTAGAACATGTGGATTATCTAATTGAAGTCTGGAAATGGGTACTGTTATTTTTTCTTCACTTCTTTTTTTCTGTTCAAATAATTTGCGTTCTCTTTCTTCCATTTTAGAAGCAAGCTTCATGATGACTGTGCCTTTATACGAAACTGCGTAGAAGACTTCCTTCCCATGAAAAGCTTTAAGGTCTTCCATGTTATTCTGAGAAACAACTGCATTAGGTATTCCCAGGTTACGCGCCAGGAGCTGAATGTGTGAAACTAAATTTCCTTCTGTAACCGTAGCGATTCCTGCTACCGGTTTTAGGTTTGATGGAGGATTTAGAAAAATATAAATTTTATCAGGTGAGATATCAACATTATCAGGTGATCCTGTCACTACTACAAGCTCACCAACGGTAAATCCCGGATTAAGTCCATGAATTGAAGATTGTGCGCGTATGCCCAACACATCATTTGCAAGTCCGGCTTTAATCGAAAATTCATCGCCCAATCTGCTAACCGTTGCGCCAAGGTTTAGGAGAACAGAAGATCGAACCCGATCATCATAAAAACCGGGTGCCAATGACTCAAATTCTCTATACAAATCAATGACAGGAGTATAGTGGGCTCTCACCATTCCGGTAGACCACTCGGCTACTCTTCGACCACTTTCACTATACGTACTCAATTGCTGTGAAGTAATAGAATCACCCACAACAGGTTGA
>JAYUXX010000380.1:0-8525 GCA_043752765.1 Saprospiraceae bacterium
GCGACTCTACTTTTCTTGATGTCATTCATAAGCCCGATTATACAGGAATATTATGTGAATATGACGAGGGAGGTCAACCACTCAAAAGCGGCACAAGCGTAGAATTGGGATTACCAAACTTTACCCCGTATTCCTTTTTGATAAATGATAATTCAATAATGTCGCTAGGAAATCATACAACTGTATGCGTTGCCGAAACCATTATTTTAAAAATAGACATCCCCTTAATATTTGCCAACCAAGTGTCGAATGGAATGATGGAACAACCGGCTTGGATAAAACAGTTACTCAGGCAGGTTTATATTGGGTTGAAGTAACAGGCTCATGTTTTAATTTTAGAGATTCCATCCAGATAGACGCATTAATTTGTCCAGGATGTCAGGCATCTAACCAATTTTCTACAACTATTTGTGAAGGCGAAACGTATGAGGGAAATTCAATTACTGGTATTTATTTGGATACCTTTCTGACAATACTAGGTTGTGATAGTGTTCGTACTCTCGATTTATCAGTAATACCGTTTGATATTGTTGTACTTGAAAAAGCCATTTGCATTGGGGACTCATTTCTTGGCTATTCCCAAACAGGTTTTTATATGGATACTTTTCCATTAGCAACAGGGTGCGATAGCATACGATTGCTGGACCTTTCGGTTGTATCTGAGATATTTACGTACGATACTGTTCAAATATGCTTAGGAGAGAGTTATCAGGGAAATGAGGTTTCCGGAATTTTTATAGATACATTAAAATCAATATTTGGTTGCGATAGTATTACCATCACGCAATTAGATGTGATACCATTGGAAAAAGAACTAACAGTTACATTATGTTCCGGAGAACAATTTGAGAACTATACTATTTCGGGATCTTATATTGATACGATTAAAGGGGTTACAGGTTCGTGTGATACAATCAGGAATATTTCATTGTCAATACGCGAGCCATTGAATTCCTCAATTATAAAAGTGATTTGTGAGGGCGACTCTTACGAAGGGTACAATATCTCGGGCATTTATATCGATACATTTAGCTCAACTATTGGATGTGATAGTACCAGGTCACTGACACTTGCTACCATAGAGGCAGTCACTTCACACGTGGAGACTTCTTTATGTGATCCTTCACTTACTGAGTACACTACAGCAGGTATTTTCACCGACACACTTGAATCTCATCTGGGATGTGACAGTATTCGAACACTTATATTGACAGGTGGATCAAAATTTATTCCAAATGCGTTTTCACCAAATAGTGATGGTATTAACGATTTGTTTGAAGTGTTTCATTTTCCTGATAATGTTCTACGACTACAATATTTTGGAATTTTTGACAGATATGGAAACATGACTTATCAAACCGAAATTTGGCCCATACTATGGGATGGAAAAAGGAAAGATGGGACGACCTATAATCCTGGTGTTGTAAGTTATGTAATGATATATTACTGCGGAGACAAAAAAATTGTGGAGACAGGAAATATCACGTTGGTTAAATAACTAGCTTCGTGAATAAGCGGTAAAGATGTCATTTAATTAAAATTTCTTTTATCGCAAAGCTGGGATGATCATTTAATTCATGTGTGAGATAAATCATCTCCCAATCATATTTTACACAAAACTCGCGAACCGCTTCTATAACCCCATACCTTACCCCATCATTCCAATTGCCCAGGATATAATCATGTCCTGCGATAATACCCCCCTTTTTCATTTTGGGTCTTAATAATTCCAACTCTTTATGGGTAGTTTTATAGGAGTGGTCAGTATCAAGATAGACCCAATCAAAAAGTTGATCTTCACACTTCTCTATGGCACCGAAGGAATAATCACGGATAATTTCTATCTGGCCAGATTTCAACTCTTTTGCAAAACGGTTTTGGACCTTTTCAAATAAGCCGCCATGATATCTTTTGGATGCCCAGACATCAATCAGGATTAATTTTTTAGGTTGGCATAGTGTTAAAATTTTATTAGAAAAATCTCCTTCATTCACACCGATCTCTGCCACTATAGCTTCACCTGGCAATTGGAAGAGCAATTGCTCCCGATCCTGTAAAGATACTAAGTGGTGCAGATGTTTTTCTTCAAAATTGATTTGTACATATTGCTGAAATAATTTTTTTCGAGCGTTACGTGTCAACCGGTTGGAAAGAGTAACTATTTTTTGTGTTAATGACATAGATTAAAGAGGTAATGAACTGATATTTATTTGGTACCTGCCAGATATTTGTGTAATCTATTTCTGGTATAATTCGCCTCAGCTATGTATAAACACTCTCCTGCATCATGAGGTATATCATAACAAGCACCAGTATCTTCCCACAAATATAATCCCTTGGCAGAAAGGATTTTCTCCATTTCCAGTATCAAATCAGGTATGGTCGTTTTTTCTGATCCGAGAATATTTAGATGCAATTGCGCATGGTTATTCTCAAAAAATGGGAATAATAAACCAGGTAGATCATCGACATCCAGGAAGTGCCGGCATGCATTTCTATGAAGTTGAATTTGTCTTTTGGATAAGATGGCATTCACCAGATAGTTAATGAGCGTATAAGGATTTGATGTTCGGCCGAGCAGAATGGGAAGCCGAACTATAATAAAAGATTTTGCCTCTTTTCGAATTAGATTTTCAACTGCTTTTTTGTGCAGAATATAAATTGAACCTTGTTTCGTAGGATCAAAAATGCTTGTTGTACTGAAGTATACGAAAGTTGTATTTTGAGCGAGATATTTCTCAAGTAATAACAATTCTCTCTCATAGGAAGCCGGGTTGATTTCACTAGAGTTGGAAACCCCGGAAGCGAAAATCACATGATGAGTTGAGTGAAAGCCAGCATTACTAAAAGCAGAAGCAATCAAGCCATTCCCCACAATCATACTAAAGGCGTATAGGTCATATGAACTCTAAAAATACAAAGATTCTATACACTTATACTGCCAGAAGGTCATTTGTTAAGAACGACCTGGCTATGTTAGACAAGCATTTTAGCCTCTATTCATATCTCTTTAGAACGGACAAAAAATATTTAACGCCTTTAAGTTTTGTTCTACAGGCGCTTTATTTAATTTTCTTTGGATGGAGATTTAAAGTACTTGTCACTTTCTTTGCTGGATATCATAGTGTATTACCCGCCTTGTTTTCTAAATGGACAGGTAGAAAATGCATTCTCTTTCTCGGAGGAACGGATTGTTTTAATTATCCAAGCTTTCGTTATGGAAATTTTACAAAAAAATGGTACGGCAAATCAACTTGTATATCAGCACAAAACGCTTCTCTTCTAGTGCCTGTTTCACAAAATTTAGTCCATAGTCACTCAAAATATTATGCTGAGGACTCTGAATACCAAGGCATTTATCACTGGTGTGCGCCGATGAAAACCCCATACCAGGTAATAGGTTTGGAATATAACTCTCAGGTTTTTTTTAAACAGAATGTCGAACGTATTGAAAATAGCTTTATTACTGTGGCATTTGGAATCGAAGGGTCGTCTTTTGTAAGAAAGGGTATCGATAAGATGATAGTAATTGCAAAGAATTTCCCGCAACATAATTTTACCATTATTGGGTGCGATAAAAAGAACTTTCCTGTACCAATACCTTTAAATGTTACGCTAATTCCTCCGATTCCCTACGAACAACTCCCATTATATTATAGTGCCCACCAATTTTACTTGCAGTTGTCTATAGCCGAAGGATTTCCCAGTGCAATATGTGAAGCAATGTTGTGTGAATGTATTCCTATAGGATCCGATGTAGCAGCTATTCCTTCTATTATATCAACTTATGGTTTTATAGTCACCGAAAGAAATGACAGTTTAATTATTGATGTGGTTAGAAATGCACTTGCCTTCCCTCGGAAAGAAGAAATGGGTAAAGCAGCTAGAGAACATATCATCAACAATTACGGAATAGGCAAAAGAATGTCTGCATTAAAGGAACTCCTTGCAGCATATTGATTGAATACCCACTAAATAATTTTCTGGATTTAATCTGATTAATTTGTAAAATTTTCTTGAACAAATAATCTTACTTCAAGGATTGGCTTAGGGTTTTATTTTACTGGGAAAAGACTTAATTCCCATTCTGCCTGTATAGTCTACCCGAGTGAGTAATATCGTTTCTTGAGATGCACTAAAATATTCATCGACAGCTTTCCTACATCCTTCCCAGTGACCATAATCATCGATAATTAAAACTCCATTTTGTTCCAATTGGGGATATAAGAAGATGAGTTCATGTTTAGTTGACGCATACCAATCGGTATCTAAACGCAGTAGTGCTATGGTTTCATCAGGAATCTTTTGAGGAATTGTATCCTCAACTTTGCCTTTTACGAATACTAGATTTTCGGTTGGAAAATTTGTCAATTTTAAATTGTTCTGTACGTCTGATAAATCTGCAAGACACCACACAGACCCTTGTTTATTATCGACCTGATCAGCGAGAAGTTCAGCGGCATTGTCACCTCGTAAATCGAAATCATTCTTGGTAGGTTCAGACATGCCTTCAAAAGTATCGTATAAATATATTTTCCTGTTAGTCACTTGGCGGTTACTTAACATTTTTGCAATTAGCATAGAGCTTCCACCACGCCAAACTCCACATTCAACAAAAGAACCCTTAATATCATTTGATAAAATATAATCAATCGCGCAGTATAATGCATACAATCGCTCTACAGAGGTCATTGTATACTCTTTGCATAACGAATGAATATCCCAAAATTCTGAATTCTTTATGTCAGCGAACTGGTTTGTTCTTTTACTAGTTTTTGTTACGGAGTACCCTAATCTTTCAATGATTTTCAGTAATTTTTGTTTCATTTGATAAAAAATTTCAATTTAATCGTGGCACACAGTAAAGGTAACGACTTTATGATTTGCAACAAGGAATGGTAAAGCCAAAGAATAGTCGTAGAGCTGCTTTGGTTAAACTGATCGATAATTATCTTTAAAACGTATGGTATCGATTTGATGACTCCGAAATAATCATACCTTAAATCCTGTAACCATTAACTATGAAATCGATCTGCCTTGTATTCATTTGTGTTCTTCTTTCCTGCTTTTCAAATGCACAGTCCTTCACCCGTCAGGACACCTTGAGAGGTAGCATTACTCCGGAACGTGTATGGTGGGACCTTACCTATTATGATCTGGCGATCGACTTTGATGTTGAGCGAAAATTTATTCGGGGAACGAATACGATCGCTTTCAATGTACTGACATCACAGCAGGTTATGCAACTGGATCTGCAGGTCCCGCTATCGATCACACAAATTGATTTTAAGGGTAAAAAACTAACCTATACACGTGAAGGGAATGTGTACTGGATCACCTTTCCGAATCCTCTACCGCAAGGAACCAGTGATAAGATTACAGTTTCATACGAAGGAATTCCTGTTGAGGCCATTCGCCCCCCCTGGGATGGAGGCCTGACATGGTCTAAAGATGCAAATCGCAATCCTTTTATTGCCACCTCGTGCCAGGGACTCGGATCGAGCGTATGGTGGCCTTCCAAAGACCATATGTATGACGAGCCGGATAGTATGCTCATCCGGATCACTGCTCCGTCCACTTTAATGGATGTATCCAATGGTCGGTTACGACAAATTGAATATCATCCGGATGGCAAGCGAACCTGGCATTGGTTTGTCAGTAACCCTATAAATAATTATGGGGTCAATGCCAACATAGGAAAATATTCGCACTGGTCCGACACCCTACATGGAGAGAATGGAGTGCTTGACCTTGATTTTTATGTACTTGAAAATCATCTCGATTCGGCGCGCATACATTTTGAAGATGTGCAGAAAACAATTCGTGCATTTGAATATTGGTTTGGCCCATATCCTTTTTATGAAGATGGATATAAGTTGGTAGAGGTTCCTTACCTCGGCATGGAACATCAAAGCTCAGTTACGTATGGAAATAAATATCGAAAAGGCTACCTCGGCAGTGATCTTTCGGGCACAGGCTGGGGATTGAAATGGGATTTTATTATCGTACATGAAACAGCGCATGAATGGTGGGCGAATAGCATTACCTATAAAGACATCGCAGATATGTGGATACATGAATCGTTTGCACACTATGCTGAATCTCTGTTCCTCGACTATCACTATGGTAGACAAGCAGCCAATGAGTATGCTATGGGTACACGGCTTAAAGCTTTAAATGATCGCCCGATTATTGGAACTTACAATGTTAATCGGAAAGGATCCGGTGATATGTATTATAAGGGCGGAAGTATGTTACACTCGCTTCGCACCTGGCTGAATGATGATGTCCTTTGGAGAAAAATTTTACGCGGTTTGCAAAGTGAATTCTATCATCAAACCGTGACAACTGAACAGATTGAAAATTATATGTCTAAAGAAACGGGCAAAAACCTGGATCCGTTTTTTGATCAGTTCCTTCGTGACACTCGTATTCCTGTTATAGAATTCCACAAGAAAAAGAAAATACTCCGGTATCGGTATACAAATGTTGTGGATGGATTCAACATGCCGTTAAATGTGGCGATCAACAAAAATGAAAAAATGTGGATTACTCCAACGCCGGAATGGCAAACAATAAAAAAGAATATTCCTGTCAATTCGTTTACAGTGGATCCTAATTTCTACGTAAAAGTGACAGAAGTTAGTCGGTCATAGAAATGACCCATTCCATACCTTCCCTGTCGCCGGAAGAATATATCATGCTTGTTACAGATCGCTTCATGAAAGAAGCTGATCCGATTCGTACAGAAAAGCAAATGGCTTATATGCAACACCAATTTGAATATTGTGGATTAGCTGCGTCAAAATGGTACCCGATGGCCAAACAAATTTTCGCGGAACATGGAATGTTCACAGGAAAGCCTCTCAAGAATTTCGTGGAGGGTTGTTATGAGCAGAGTTATCGTGAGGTTTTATATGTGGGTATTGAAATGATGCAACGGATGTTATCCTACCAGGAAAAATCCTGTATCAAGATTTTGGAGAATTGTATCATAACACTTTCATGGTGGGATACGGTTGACAGGTTATCCAAAGTAGTAGGTTTGCATTTTAAAAAATATCCTGAGTTGCAACAGGAGTATTCATATCGTTGGATAGCCTCAGATAATAAGTGGCTCCAGCGTGCGGCTATCATTCATCAGCTTTTTTATAAACACGAAACAGACGAAACACTTTTATTTGATCTGATCCAAAGAAAATCAGATAGCAAAGAGTTTTTTATTCAGAAAGCTTGCGGATGGGCATTGCGACAACATTCAAAAACTAATCCGGATGGGATTGTTGAATTTGTAGCAAACCATAAATTATCGAAACTAACGGCGAAGAAAGTGCGTAGATTATTGAAATGATCATAGTCTAAACTACCGGCTTACTCATAACGTAACGACTCGATAGGATCTAGACGTGCTGCTTTTAATGCAGGATAAAGTCCGGAGGCTAATCCTACAATCATACAGGTAACAAGGCCCAGAATGATCCACGCCCAGGGCATGATAAATTTTCCACCCAGTAATAATGCGACAACATTTCCAATCCCAATTCCCAGGATAATTCCTACGATACCTCCCATCTGGCAAATGATAACGGCCTCCGTTAGAAACTGATTCATAATATTTGCCCGTGTTGCACCCAGTGCTTTGATAATGCCAATTTCGCGAGTCCGTTCAGTCACGGAAACAAGCATAATATTCATCAGCCCGATGGCCGCACCTATCAGCGTAATCAGACCGATGCCGATTGTCGCAAAACGTATGGTTACCGTATTTTCTTTTAGCGTTTCCATTAGACCATCACTCTGAAACGTTTCAAAATTATTTTCTTCCGACACACGTAGCTTCCGAATATTTCGCATAATTCCTGTTGCAAGCGAAATAGCATCATCCATGTCTGTCGCTGAAGCAGTTGAAACGGTCACGGTATAATTTTTATCCGCGTATCCATAAATGAAGCGTTCCGAAATTAATGGGATGAGAATACGGTTGTCAGCACTTTGGCCCATTGCAGATCCTTTGGATTTCAGAATTCCAACAATTGTAAATCGCCGGTTGTCCACCGCAATATCTTTGTTGAGAGCTTTGGCTGGATCTTTACCAAATAGGGAGTTGACAATATCCATGCCGATGATGGTTAACTGCGTGCCCGCTTCTAATTCGGCATTTGTAAAGTTTCGCCCCAGCTCAAGATCATAACCCCGAATACCCAGATAATTTTCATCAACTCCAAACACAAGAACTGTCGGATTCGTTTTTTTATCACCATATTTTAATGTCGCATCCCATTTGCCAAACCCGGAAACCGAAACTCGTGCTCCGGCATAATCAAATCGTTCTTTAAATTCTTCAGCTTGTTTGAAATTGATAGGGGGTGCTTCCTTTTCCTGCTTTCCTTCCCGATTGGAATGGAGGGTACTTTCGCCCGGACGAAAATCAAATGAATTTGCACCCATCCTGGAAAAATTATCATTCATTGTGAAAAGCAAGGCATCAATGGAAGTAAGAATCCCAACAAGAGCCATAATTCCAA
>JAYUXX010000381.1:0-3470 GCA_043752765.1 Saprospiraceae bacterium
GAGGTCGGCCGATACATCTCATCATTTGCTCCCGGAATATTAACACCATTCTTCAACCACTGATAGAAACCGTTTCCGGTATTGGAAACAAGAATTCCATTTTCTTCAAGGATTTTGACTTCCGGAATTACTACAGGAACTACCATTGCCGACAGTTGAGCAGTTGTATCTCCACAAGCATCACTCCCCTGTACAGTCACTATACCCGGTGCTGAGCCTGCAATGAAATGTATGGAAGCCGTATTTGTGTTTCCGATCACAAGCCAGTTCGAAGGGAATGTCCAATCGAACACATCCACGTCATCAAATACAACTTCAAACGTAATTGTATCACCTATACAAGGTTCAAGATTTCCTCTCAATTGGGTAAGAAGTGGGGGAGATGTACACGAAGAATATTTCATGATGTTACCTCCAAAGCCCACAGCCCAAACTGTTTCGCTATTTGGGATCGCATACACACCCATAAAAGGATCTGGTGATGTATGATCGAGAAACCAATTTTGTCCCTGATTATCAGTACGAAGTATTACACCATTTCCATCACTGCCTCCTACTAACCAACCCGTATTCACATTCATAAAGGAAACTGCTCTCCAGAAGCTACGAAATGGAAGAAGAATTTTGCCCCAGGTCACACCCGCATTGGTTGTGTGCCATATTGAATCTGTGAAATTAGAAGCCGTCACCCAACCTTCTGTCGAAGAGATAAAATGGACATCAGAAAAAGTATTTTTCTTATCGTTAAATTGGGTGGACCATGTATTTCCTCCATTTGTAGTCGCAAGGATTAACCCTGTTGCCCCCACAGCCCAACCGACCTGTGCATTTTGAAAATCAATTGCAAAAAGAGCTTTTGATCCATCATGAACCCGGCTCCATATGACACCACTATTCGTGGTTTTAAAAATATCTCCGTTCTCATTTGTAAGGATCATTTCCTGCCTGTTGAAAGCGAAGAGATCTGTGATTTGACCCAGGTTCTCTACTAGTATCGACCACGTAGCGCCCTGATCATCTGATCTGAATACCTTTCCTGAAGACGAACCCACTACGATTGTACTGTCACCGATCATCACAGTGCCAAAGAAATTTTCATTGCGGGGAAGCAGAATAGGATCCCATGTCGCACCGCTATTATTTGTTTTTAAAATAGCACCATCAGATCCGCCAACCATTCCAACAAAGGCATTGAAAAAATTGGGTTCAAAAAGCGTTTGTTTTGCTGCAGGTAACTGATCAAACCAAGTCTGACCAAAGTCCGGTGAATGAAGGATCGATAAATATTTTCCAACGAGCCAGACTTTACCTGCAGCATTTGCCCAGATACCTAATGTATGGTTGCTATTGATCAGATTTGGATTAATTTCTTGCCAGACAGAACCACCTGCATTTGAAAAATAAACGGAACCATTATCGAGTGCAGCCCACAAATTATTTTCATCGGTGACGTGTAGGTCCTGGATAAAACCAGCGGCTATCGTGTGCAAAGGAAACCATGAGAAACCCCTGTCAATCGTTTTATAAATAAAGTCACGAGAGGCTAGAAATCCAACTGAATCATTGATCATTTCAATAGAACTGATAAGCGGATAAATAAATGGATCACGAATATTCCATGTGAATCCACCATCGTTGGTATACCAAACTTTTGCATTGTCAAAACCACCTACTCCTACCCAGCCTTCCTGAATGCTTACAAAATGACCTGCTGTAACTCCAAACGCAGGCATATTAAATGGCTGCCAGGTGATGCCTTTGTCGACACTATAAATACCAAAGTCACTGCCCAGTGCCAGTATGGTTCCATCGGGGAGTAGTTGAATTTTATAAACATTGGGAAAGTCGACATAAGATGTCTTCCAGACTTCTCCTCCAGTCTCGGATATCATCAGAATACTGTCACCGCCTGCGAACATAAGTTTCCCCATTGTCCCAGGTACAACAAATGCTGCCGAAAGGGTAGTGGCTCCAGGCACTGCTGTCCGAGGAATCCACATGGTTCCGCTATTACTTGTTGTGTAAATGGCAGCGTCATCTCCTACAGCAAGTCCGTGTTTTCCATCAAAATGAATATCCCGAAGCTGTGAAATTTTAGCAAAGGGGTTTTGTCTTACCCAACTCTGAGCTTGGCTGAGAGTGGTGAATAGGAGAAGAAGTACGCTTACGGATAGTTTCATGGGAATCTAATTTTTTAATTCAGAGGAAAAAAGATAAATTATGGAACAAATAACAGGTAGTCAGGTTCATAAGGCCTTTTCTAAGATGTGTACGCTATTTTCAGAAGTATCTTAAACGATACCAACTCTCACTCATTCACTAAAGTTTTATAATATTTAATCAGGTTGATGGTCAGGAAATTGATTTAAGCAGTGGATCCTATAAGCAATAAAACACGTTGCTGAGTGAGTTGAAGAAGGCGTTTACTAAAAACACTTTTGTAGTCTGATTGAAGTTCTAAATTGTCAAGGCACCAGACCAAAATCCAGGTTGTTAAGTTTTTAAGAAGTCTATTTTGAAATATTTATACATTGTAAAGCATGCCATCCATAATTACAGTTTCGTTTAGTCCCTCCATTGATAAAAGCACCTCCGTGCCTTCATTAATACCGGAAAAAAAATTACGATGTTCAGCACCTGTTTATGAACCGGGTGGTGGGGGAATTAATGTCGCAAGGGCAATTCAAAAACTTGGAGGAGGAGCAGTGGCTATCTATTTAGCTGGCGGGCCTACAGGAAAATTATTGACACAATTATTGAGTGAAGATTCTGTCGAAAGCATAGTGACTGAAACGAAGGGAAGTGTCAGAGAAAATCTCATTGTTCTGGAGAATGTATCCAATCAACAATTCAGATTTGGGATGCCTGGACCTTATATTCATGAAGCGGAATGGCAGGATTGCCTGAATACAATCCAAAAATTAGATGGTGTTGAATTCATTGTTGCGAGCGGAAGTTTGCCCCCTGGTGTTCCTACTGATATTTTCGCCCGCATTGCTTTAATTGCTCAAAAGAAAAAAGCTAAGCTTATAGTCGATACATCCGGTGAAGCCTTGCAGCAGGCAATTCAGGCAGGTGTATATTTAATAAAGCCGAATCTCGGAGAGTTAGGTTCATTGGTCAGTAAAAATCCATTGGAAATAGAGTCAGTAGCACTAGTTGCCCGGGAATTGATTATCAAGGGGAATTGTGAGATCGTGGTAGTTTCAATGGGTTCCGAAGGCGCCATGCTTGTGACCGGTGATCAGTCCATACATATTATCCCACCTCCTACAGAAAGGAAAAGTACAGTAGGCGCGGGTGATAGTATGGTAGCCGGGATTGTACTTTCTCTGGTGAAAAAGAAATCTCTATTAGAGGCAGTTCAATATGGAGTGGCATGTGGAACTGCGGCCACGATGAATCCTGGAACCGAATTGTGTCGCAAAATAGACGCGGACCGCCTCTTCTCAATTATTCGAAGGGGTGAA
>JAYUXX010000382.1:0-3467 GCA_043752765.1 Saprospiraceae bacterium
TTGTTTGGGCGCAAAAAATCAACCTGGTCCGGATTGAAAGGCAGAATAAGCCCTTCGCAGATTGAAGTACTGCTTGAAAAACATCCGTTGCACAAAAAAAATGATCTTGTCTTTTTGTGTGGCCCCGGAGATCTGATCCAGATGGCTGAAAAGACATTACTTTCTTTAGGGGCTAATATTGATGCGATTAAAAAAGAATATTTTACGCCCACTTCAGACGATCTAAACAACGTGACAAAAACTTCAGACAAAAAAGATTCAGGTGCAACTTCCAAAGTGACTGTTCATCTACGTGGTGATAAGATTGAAATTGAAGTAGCTGACAAATCTATTCTCGACACCTTACTCGATCTGGGATACGATGCTCCTTATTCTTGCCACAGTGGTGCGTGTGCAACATGTATGGCCAAAGTCATTACGGGAAGAATTGAAATGGATGCCTGTTTTGCACTTAGCGATAAGGAAGTTGAAAACGGGTATATATTAACCTGTCAGTCACATCCGTTAACACCGGTTGTTGAAATCTCCTACGAAGAATAATACTCACTTCAGGAAGGGATCATTTCTTTTTCAGGTCTTGAAGCAGGCCGGAACCTGTTTAATACTTTTTCATAATAGGCTTCATACTTGGGCAGAATAAAACTTATATCAAACGTTTGAGCCTGAGCCAATGCGTTTTTTCTGAATTTTTCTAAAAGTTCCGGATCCTGGAGCAATGTCAATGCATTCTTCGCCATTGAAGATACATCGCCAACTTCAGAGAGGTAACCGGTAACACCATCTATATTCACTTCCGGCAGACCGCCGGCATTTGATGAAATCACGGGAACTTCACAAGCCATAGCTTCAAGTGCCGCAAGACCAAAACTTTCGTTGGCGGATGGAATAAAGAAGAGATCTGCAACTGCAAGAATTTCCTCGATAGCATCTTGCTTCCCAAGAAAACGAACATGTTCATAGATTCCCTTCTCTCTGCAAAGACGCTCTAATTTAGGTCGTTCGGGACCGTCTCCAACGAGTAAAAGTTTCGCCGGAATTTGGTCCAGCACGATGGCAAACGTTTCTATGACGTCTTCCATTCTTTTCACCTTGCGGAAATTACTGGTGTGTACTATAATTTTTTCACCAAGGGGCGCAATGGCCATTCTGAAATGTTCTTTGTTCATTTTATTGAATCTTGAGAAATCAATGAAATTGTAGATCACCTCAATCTCCTTGTGAATCATTAATTGCTGGCAGGTTTGTTGTTTTAGATGTTGAGACACTGCCGTAACTCCATCGCTATTATTTATGCTAAATGCTACAACAGGAGCAAAAGAACGATCGCTTCCTACGAGTGTGACATCAGTCCCATGCAATGTAGTCACGACGGGTATGTCGATTCCCTCAGATGCTAAAATCTGCTTCGCAAGGTATGCGACTGTGGCATGAGGAATGGCATAATGTACATGCAACAAATCCAGTTTTTCATATTTTACAACATCGACAAGTTTACTTGTTAATGTTGAATCATATGGCACATAATCGAAGAGAGGATATTCTTCAGTATTAACCTCATGAAAAAATACATTTTCCCTGAAATGAGTAAGCCGTGCCGGACGCTTATAGGTGATAAAGTGAATTTGGTGGCCTTTGTTAGCTAAAGCAAGTCCTAATTCCGTGGCCACGACACCACTACCCCCATAAGTAGGATAGCAAACTATACCAATGCGCATATGTTTTGAATCTTGATGAAGATGTAACCAGCAGAATAGCCGATCCATCGAGTGGAAACAATATAAGTGGATTACTGTTCCCATTTTTAATATCCAATAAAAATTTCACCGTATCACAGTCCCTTTAATATAAGCGTGGGAATCTATAGCATCAGCGATCTTTCTGAACTTACGGGTGTAAAAATGCATACGTTACGCATTTGGGAGAAGAGGTATGGATTACTTCGCCCACAAAGGACGGATTCCAATATTCGCGTGTATGCAGAAAGTGATCTCGATACCCTTGAGCTTGTTCAAAAACTCAATCATCGGGGGCGTACGTATTTCAAGAATTGCGGGAATGTCACAGTCCGAGATGGAGTTGGAATGCAGCCAAATAGCTCTTGATAGTACCGATTTAGAGATCAGATTGGAACAGGGATTGGTAACTATGGACGTTACGCAAATGGATTCGGTTTTGGATACATCTATCCGCTTGCATGGATTTGAAGCTTCGGTCATGATGCTATTCATTCCTTTTCTTAATAAAGTACAGGTATTGTGGCTTTCCGAAGTAATCGAAGAAGCCCACGAAGCCTGTTTTTTGCAATTGCTCAAACGCAAAACTTTACGTGAAATTGACGCAATGCCCCATAATTGCTCAGGCCCCGGGTGATTATGTTTTTGCCCCCGGGCAATCAACAGGAAATCAACCACCTCATTATGCACAATTGCCTAAGAAAATAAGGATTATGTGTAATTGATATAGGCTGCGACGTCAACCTCGATTTTGCCAGTACGGCTCTTAAAACCTGCAATGCTGAATGTGTCATTATCGTCAATGCTGATCCAGTCCAGTGGCAGTTTGGATCGTTTATTACAGTACTCGCCAATAGGACTTCTCTCCCTACACTTGTATCAGGACGTGCTTCTGGTGAAGAGTGGCCAAATGAAAATCAACAGGTTATAATTCTGGATGATCTGGATGCCACAATTCGCTTTGTGGGCAAGCTGCAGGAAAATCTTCGTAATTTTATGTCTTAAATAAAAACCAATAATATGAAACAGTTATTTTTTTTAAGTATTCTTTTCGTTGGTTTCCTGAACACGGGTTGCAAAGAGAAGACTAAAGTTGATGTTACTGTAGACGAGACTGCACCTACAGAGGACAATATGAGCGGAACCTATGTGATTGACCCGCAGTCAAGCGATGTAAAGTGGAAGGGCTCCAAACCAACAGGCGAGCATAATGGGATTGTACCTATTTCGGCAGGCACGATCACTGTAGCAGATGGTAATATTACCGGAGGCACTGTGGAAATTAATATGGACGGTATCACTGTTTTGGATCAGGAAGGAGAAGGCAAAGCTAAACTTGAGGCTCACCTCAAAGGTAAAGCAGCAGGTGTGGAGGAAGACTTTTTCAATGTGGGTAAATATCCAAAAGCTACATTCGCTATCTCCTCTGCTACCAAACTAGATAATGACCCTGATGGTACGCATATGCTTAACGGTACGCTGACAGTTAAAGACATCAGCAAGCCAGTTAGTTTTAAATCAAGAGTGAATATTGCAGACGGAAAACTTACTGCAACCACTCCTGAATTTCCTGTGGATCGCACTGAATACAACATTAAGTTTAAATCAAAGAAATTCTTTGAGAATTTGAAAGACGATTTCATTAATGATGAATTCAAACTTCAGGTTAATGTTAGCGCTACTAAGCAATAATAATTAACAACCCATCCTGTGAAGATGGTCTCATTTTATAAG
>JAYUXX010000383.1:0-18754 GCA_043752765.1 Saprospiraceae bacterium
TATGTGCAGCCATGGGAACATGCTTCATGGCAAGCCATGTACCTAACGAAGGTTCGCAGGAGTGGTAAAGGTCAGCATTGATTTGTTTGTAAATTTTCCCGGAAGCTAAAATCTCTCCGCGCAGAAAACCAAAGACTTTGATTCCATCCAGAATCTCTTCAGCTGCCTGACCTTCTCTACGGGGTACGACTGCAAAAACATCGTATCCTCTCTTGACCAACTCTCTCCCGATGATGCGTGTAGCTTTACCAAAGCCACCATATTTACCCCATGCGAAAATTTCGACGCAGATGAGGCAAATTCTCCGGGGGTGGGACATTAATGATGTTCGTTCGTTTTGTAAATGCCAAAAATACAAAATGAACAGTTACTCGTCGGACTATGTACCCGGAAGGATTCCCAGGTATTCTTTAGGGCAATATGAATGGCAGTCTATTATACTAAAAGGTCTGCTTCACACTCAATTTGTTTATTGATTTCCTGCCATCCACATAATATTCAACCATGTAAAGCCCTGATCTCAAAAAGGAAATATCAATATTATTTGAATTGGACAAATTGCGGAATTCACGCATAGGTATGCCCGCGACAGAATAAATACGTACTCTTTCTATTTGTTTTTCAGTAGCGAATTGAATGGATGTAGTTGCTGGATTTGGGTAGATAAGTATATCATGGTTAAGCTTTGATTTGCCAGGTTCATTTAATTCGGTAACCTCTTGCCCTGTAACATGCAAAGTAAATATATCATCCCTGGTACATCCGTCTATCGTACTTCCGGATAAATGAATCTGGTAACTGGCTTTCACATCCACATCTACATCCTCGGCCAGTATCAATAAACTTTCGGAAATAATAAAACTATGATTGTCCGGACCAAATGAATCATCCACAAAATCATACAAGATGTTAACTGTATCCTGGATTTCATTGACGGTAAAGATTTCGGCAACAACACTACCATCCAAAGCATTTTCATCAATAGAATCCTGAGTCAGAAATGTGCTGATCAGATTATAAACTGTATTGAAAATAAAAGGATTATCCCCATTTCCGATGATTGCATTTTCCGAAAATATAAGCGTTTGCTGTGCGTCAAAAATGCTATCCATAGATGCATCATAAATCATAAACGTTATTTCATTGCCACTGAAATCATTATCGTAAATGATCATGAAGGCAAGTTTTCTTCCTTCGAAATCTGTGTTTAAAGCCTGTACTCCTCTCAGCTCCCCGTTGATGAAAGCACCTACGATGTCGTTTTCATCCGCACTTTCTACACACTGAATTACAGCAGCACCTGCAACGGTCATTGTATACTCAAATTCAGATGGATTCAGTGTCCAGTCCGGTTGTGCAGTAATGATCGGTAAACGGAACAGGAAACAAATGATGATAACGAGAAATAGATAGTACCGCATTCGAAAATATTTATAGAAATGCGAAAAACGGGTTAAAAATAGATGATCATACTGATCAGAAAATTTTTAGTCCCGTTTTTCGCATGTATTGGTTAATTAATCGATGGTCAAACAACCACCCCTCAAAAATGTTACTTTGACTTAATCATTTTCTGACTTTCATGTTGACCATTGGTATACAATTCTACCGTATACAGACCTGATGCCAGTTGATATTTGTTAAGGTCTATCCGCACTCGGTTCCATCCTTTCAACAAGGAAACCTGGTTTGTATGAACGATTTGACCAAACATATTTGATATCCGGATGGTAGCATTATCATCCTGTTCCTGGGCAAGGTAATCAACAGAAAAAGATTCTGAAAAAATGGTAGGAAATGCCGTGAACGTGCTTTCCTTTACAACACCAGCAGGATTGATCTGATGACAGACTTCATCCGAAATATTTATCATAAAAGGATCATCGAGATCACCCATATGATTGTTTGTTTCATAAAGGAAAGTTTGGCTTAAATCAATTTCAGTTCCATTACTGAGGTTCAACAAACGGATGTCAAAGATATCACCGTCATTACCGGCCACCGTAAAGTAACTTACTTCCTGATCGTTCAGCATTTCGATGCTTGCTTTGCCCCTTGCGATTCCGGCTTTATCAAAAATACCAATGGCATAATGATCATGTACCAGAGTTTTGCCGCACTCACTGCGTATAGATCCAAGTATAGTCATGTTCGTGCTGTACGTCTGATGTTTTACCAACCATTTTCCTGCTAGTGGAGAATCGGTGGCCTGATTTGAAATCGCGTAAGCCACATCCTCGGTTCCGCCGGTAAGATTGTTGTTAAACATTCCCGCCAATGGATAAGTGAATGTTTTAGCTCCAACAGATTTAAACATATAACCTTCACCTGGCTTCATAACTTTCAGACTTCCTATCCATGCGGCAAGTGAAGCATCATAGATTGCAAACTGGGTCTTACTCTTGATCACATCTCCGCCACTTGCGTTGAGATTGCCAAGAGCCTGAGATAAAGGCATGTTCCGGATCGATACAAAACCAATCCAGTTCCAATTATTAGCAAGAACAATAGGCTTTGTTGTTGGATCTATGACTGTACCCTTTTCTGTTAGCGTGCCGGGTAGTAAAGTATATAGTTTATAAAGTTGTTCTGGCTTGACGCCGGCTCCTGCATTCGAGAGTGTTCCTGTCCATTGTTGTGATTGTCCATTGTAGTTACTGTACGCTGCCAATCCTTTGATCTGATCACCATTGGTATGTGCAAACGATCCAAGTATTCCGGTAATATTGAGCGGGGTTTCCTGCAGGATGGGCCATCCAAGCCAGTTCCAACCCGAATTGAGATCCACGTTTAAGGATACTTTGTTGCTCGTGGTGAAAACCTGAGGCGCTGCAATGGTTCCTAATATTGTATTCGAAGCAAATGTCAGAGTATTTGGAAGCACATCAGAAAATATAGTTCCTGAACTAGCATCCCAAATCCTGAATTCAATTACTTCCGGAGACGTTGCATTACTGTAAATATCCAGGAACGCAAGATAGATATCAAGTTGAGGAACGTATTCCAAATGAGCTACGCCTCTGACTTGTTGACCTACCATAGCCACTATGATGTCTTCATCATCAGTTGAAACTACATTGTTGATCTTTAATCTCGCAACGATTCCCATGAAGTTTTCAAAATGAGCCGGATTTACTTTCCAATTAGGTTCAGTGGCTCTGACTTTGAGATTTATTGTCAATTTTTCAGGAAAATTAAAATCCGTCAGCAGGCTGATATCATTTGTATAATCACCGATATTAACATTAGGATTCACAGTGAATGAAATGATCATCGAACTGTTTGGACTTATTGTACCTGACTGTGGGGATACTGTTAGCCATGAGGGCACATCCAGGATATTAAATGTCTTTGCGGCACCTCCCTGGTTAACAATACTTGTTGTAAACGATAACGATTCACCTCTTATCATTGAAAAGTTAAGCACGTCATCCTGCCATACCACCTGGTTTTTGTCTACATATGCGATCCATGTCACAGGAGATTCCATTACGTTTCCATGTAGATCCTTTATTCCACGAACTGTTATATCCAATGTGACATTTTCAATGATCTCAGGTGAGCTGGTAGTTGTCAATATAATCTGATCATTGTTGACAGAGTATGAGAAATTGATTGCTTGTACAGGCCTTTGAAGCTTGATCTTTGGCGTCAAATTACTCAACGCTGCACCACCGTTTGCAGCAACAATATGATTTACTGTATTGATCTGTTCATTAAAGCTTGGCGTAAGAAGTGGAATACCTGTTGGATCAAGTTGGTAATTTTCAAACGGTATATATAACTCCAAACCAAGTTCATCTGAATTCATTCTGTTCTGTTTATCTCTTCTCACCTGCTCCAGCTTTCGCGCAGTATTCCACAATCTGAATTCGTCCATTTTTCCGGAGAAAAATTGTTGAATGCTTTCATTGTTATTGACATTAGATCCTTTTGCACCCAAATACATGTGACTGCCTCCTAATTGATGAAAAGGAAGTGCCTGTGTTGAGTTCTGAAGATTTCCATCTATATACGATGTCATGTTGCCAGCTCTCTGGAATACAAGCGCAAAATGATGCCATTGACCGTCAAAATAGTTTGTTGTTGTAGCCGGAAAATCAATTCCGTTGTGTTTGACATGTATGAAACCTGAAGCATCTTTCTCAATATTCCATGACAGAAGTGAATCAGACTGTGTATCTGTGCCTGTTCCATTGGAAAATAAAGTAGCAGTTCCGGCCTGTGAAGAATTGAACCAAAACTCAAGTGAGAAATCCATTCCGGAAGTGATATTTACATCACCTGTTGCAACTTTGAGATAATCATTAACACCGTCAAATGAAACTGAACTACCATTGGGGTTGATCTGCCATCCCGCGCCTTCAAGAGTTGCATCTCTTCTTCGGATGTGCTCTTCCGCAATGATGCCATCAGCTTCATCCATTCGCCAATTGTATAGTAAACCAAGTTCACTTCCACTTAACATTAATGATTTATACAATGAAAACTGGCTTAACGTCCTTGCTGTATTCCAGATTCTCAATTCATGAAAATTCCCTGAAAAGAAATTACTGTTTGTGGCAGTGTTTTTCCCGATGGCAAGAATACCTGATCCCATATAATCGGGATAGATAGTTGTATTGCCAGTATTTGCAACGTACGCAGTGTTGTTACCATCTGCAATAAATAATTCGGCTTTCTCCAATTCATAGTCATAACTCACGGCAAAATAAGTCCAGACGTTTGCTGTAATTGCATTGGCTGATACTACCTCCTGGTTATTGATTCTAAAAACCAATTTATTGGATGCATTGAACCCGATAAAAATTCGCTCATTTACATCTGTACCCTGACTAATTATCGCTTGTTCGCCAGAGCCAATTCGTAATGCGGAAAACTCAATCGTAAAATCGCGTCGGTCAAGTGGAACGCCCCCCGTCACTTCGACGTAATCATTGATGCCGTCGAAAAAAAGTGAAGTGCTATGTTTCACCTCTGTCCCATTGGTAACTCCCCGGATATCAAAATTGAATGTCGGATTAATAGCACCGGGATAAATCGTTTCATTAAATTTTATTGAAATCTCATCATTAGGTGACAGAATACCATCAGCCGGTGTTGGATTGCCAAACAGGTGTGGGTTGATCCTGTCGATGACACCTGAATGTGTAACAGAAGTATTTTCTGCAAATGTGCACTGTGATAGTATCCTCAAATCATAATCACCATCCGGCAGCTGTGACACATCCCAGTCATAAAGTGTGAAGGGTGTACCAGTAGGTATTGGTTCAAGCTGCGGATCATTCATACCCGCTGTGTCTTTCAAAAATGTTTGAATACCGATCCAGTTTGGTTGATCAGTAGGCTTATAATCAACACGCAGAAATTCCAGGTCAGGTAAATTGATATTGTAATCAACAATGGCTACAGGCATGGTGTCATTAAAAGAATTGTTGAGCACCCACTGATTCTCAGGATTTGCCATTTCTACTTTAGAACAAGTAGGCAGAAAATGTGCTGACAAATAAATTGAATCTGCTAAGTCTGTCGTGAAACCTGAACCACCCGCATATTGACATTGTGAAGTGAACACGACAAGAATATTGTCATAATCATACACAGGGCCTGCTCCTTTTTCAATAGTTAATATTTTATTGATGGCTGTACCTCCTTCAATTTCTATGGCTTGACTAGGCGAGCCATCAATTCGTACGATGGCACCAAAAGGATTACTCGAAGAAATGGTCCTGATGTTATACGTCTCCGTATAATTTAATGCCGATTCATTGCCCAGCGTAAGATTAAATACAGCCGGTTCATCTGCAGGAACATTCGTGAGAATAGTTGTGCTTGAAGATATCGTTGGCTTTTCTATTTGTAATGTTGCAGGGCTGATTACAGTACCTGGGTTATAATAAGACGTCACTACAGCAGGTTCGTACGGACATGAAGTGGCACTTCCAGCTTTCGTTTTGAATACGGGTCCCCAACCTAACATGGAAGGAAATACATCAACAGAAAGCAAGTCTCCACCACTTACTTTAAGTGAATAACCTACGGTTTCAGATGCACCTGATTCTTCAGACCAGTCTCTTCCGGTTTTAAAAGCAAGATTAATACCCTTTGTAAATTCGAATCCTGTAGCACTGACCTTCGCTCCTATCTCTTGTTTTATTTCAGCTTTCATGCTGAATTCTACATTACGTTCAAACGAAGATGCAGATTCATGGCTCATTGATTCCTCTATTGTCACACCCCCGCTCAAAGTGTAATTAGCTGGCGAGTTCACCTGTTCGAATTTATCAAGGATCCGTTGTTTTTTCTGCTGGTAGATATCAAACGATTCAGCTAATTCGGCAAGTCCAATATTTGTAGCAGTGGTTACTGCAAAGATTGCATAACCCAGAAAAGAAGATCCTGGTACAGCGAAGTTGATCAATGTATATACACCGACTGTAGCTTCAAGTCCAGCCGCCACCACAAGTGTATAGTACCCCGCGATAACATCTGAATATTCATCCTCCAGATCATCCAGTTCTTTTTGCTTTAAACTGTCTATTACTGCCTGATTTCCAACATTGACTTTCTCCCATTCATTGAGTCGAATAGCTTCTTCCCATTTACTGATCTGGTAGTTGATAGTTCTGACAGAATCTCCCGTCAATGAATCCTGAAGACTAATTGCATCGTAGACATAACTAGGTCCTGCTAAATCCTGAAACTCACTGGTAGTAGGTGAAGGCGTAGAAACCGCTGGCCCGAATACAGGATCATCATTATTCTTTGCATAATTAGGATCTGCAATCGATAGGTTACTTGAATATTTCGGATTCGACTGCAACATGACATTGCGCAGCTGGATAAGATTCGGAATGATCAGATATTTGATATTATATTCTGTAAACTTGAAATGCGTTTCGTAACCTCCGGGCACAACTGAAAGACCGTATCTTTTTCCAAACGAAAAGCCTGTCCCTGTACCTGCAGCATCAGCGCCACCCAAAGGCTGTATGTCATCCAATAGATTATTTGGAATGATGACAAGTTCTTCGGAAATACCAAACTCAACATTTTTTGATTTACCTATGTAAACGTCACTATCAGCACCTGTTGGATAAACCGTACCATCACTTGTTTTTACAGTCTTCGTTGCGGTAGTTACGATAGATTGGAAACCATTATTTCCTCCTCCGATCGAAGCAGAAAATCCGGCTGTAAGGTCATTTTTGGTTTCTGAAGTTGTTGCTACTCCAATACCTGTTATCACCTCGGTACCAACTGCTAATTCGTCAGAAGTAGTTGCTTCAGATGTAAATTTCCAGGCCCATTTTGTTTTCTCAGATTTTGAAGTTCCGACCTCCCAACTTGCGGAGCTACCACTTCCCGGAGGATCTCTCAGAACATACTCAGGGATCTGTGGTCCCTCTGTGACAAACTGCTGACCATTCGATTGTTTACCTAACATATATCCTCTGTAAACTGCATCGCCGCCAAATGGAACATTATTTGAAGAAACCGGTAACCACGGTATAGCCTGACCATTACTTGTAATAAGGTTTATTTCAAGTTTGCGTGTATAACTATAATCAGGTATAGATGTATTTGGTATCAGATTAGGGTATCCGGCTTTGAATGAATAGATCAGCGATTTAAGTGTATCCGGGTTGTTCACATCTTTCATGTCAACTGTAATCTCAGGGATGTTAGTCAGATAACTTTCAAGTGCTAGTTCATTATTTACATGCAGTACTCCATCTGTTGTCGGCACACTGTCCCGGACAATCACATTATTATCAAGATTCGTATATAGTTCAAATACCTTGATCATACAACGATATAAATGATCGTCACTTTGCTGGTGAAATACCGGCCATCTCAATGGATCTGTGCGCAAATTGCGGGTAATGGTATCATCAGTAATCACATTATAAAACTGGTAGATAGAATCACCAATAAAAGGTGACACTCCATCCTTATCAAATACGGCAATTTTAGGGTTGACCCTTGTTATATAATCCAGTCTGTGGTGGAATTGAATTGAATCAATAGCAACTATACCACCACTTGTATTGAATGTAGTATCATAATTGGTTTTAAGCTCTGGTGTCATTGAATAATCCAACTGATTCAACACCCCAAAATCCAATGATGGATTACTTGGAATATTAACCGTCGGAGTATATTTCAATGGTGGCACAAATACGATGAATTCTCCGGAGGTATCAATGGTTGTGAGCATGTGTGTGGAACAACCTCCTCCCTGAGTAGATGTCAGGACAATTTCTGCCTGGCCAATATTATTATTTGATGTTCCTAATCCCGGAATTTTATTTCCCTCACGTAATCCACCGACGACACGACCTACTACTTTCACAAGTGTCGAGTCTGTAAAATTTATCCCCGCTTTATCTTCCTGGAAATCATATTTTCCTGTCGCAGGGAATCGGCCTACGGAATATACGTGACCATCCTGTTCAACAGTTAATGAATGTTCACCGATAGGAACCCGTATTTCGAATAGTCCTGCAGCATCCGTTGATGCCGGTACACCCTCGACAATGACCACCTGGCCATCAATTTTTATCAGCGCATCTTTTACTCCGCAAAATGTATTTTTATAGTTGACTGAGCCTGAAACTATAAAAGAAGATTTATCCAGAAAGTCAATCCCCACATGCACAGCTGATCCATCTCCTAAATACAAGGCTTTAGTGGAAGGATCAAATTCGTGTACGAGATAGCTTGGTGTGAGTACAAATACTTCTCCACCATTATTATAAGGAACATTTAATACATAATTACCTAACACATCCGTATAGGCAGCTGCACCAAGTTGAGAAGGTGTCGGGATCACAGTAGACCAAGCTATAGTTCCCAGGAATGATGCATGGTTTCGATTAAAGATCAAACCTGCTTTCGAAATATCATAGGCATTCAATCCTACACCTTCATTCATACGGATATAAACTTTCAGTCCAGATTCACTTCCATTCATCAATCGGGTATAATCACTTTTTATCTGAAATTCAGTTTTACCAATATTCCAGATTCTAAGTTCATCGAGATTTCCGCTGAACCCAAGTCCGACGACTACATTCGAAGTGTTGTCAAATACATCTACCCCCGACGGAAAAACAGGTAATGCACTTTGACTGATTTTCTTGATACCATTGACAAAGATTTGCAGGCTGTCATTTTTAACCTGTGCTGCCAAATGGCTATAATTGTTAAGCAATACTTGCGCACCGGAAATATTAACCGTCGCTATTTCTGTTGGACTTCTATAAATCGAAAATCTGTATTCATTCGTTGACTGAATATATTTCAGACTATAACTTCCAGCCTTCTCAACCACTGTAAAATCAGAAGCATACGAAGTCGGTTTAATCCATGCTTCAAGTAAAAGACCGTTACTCACGTCGAGACTGGCAGCATCATTTATTACTAAATTCTGTGTACCATTCAACACCAAACTATTTCCGAAAATACCGGATGTACTTTCAGCTGTAATCCTTACTCCTTCGACAGCAATTCCTCCGCCATAACTTACATTTCCTGTGATGGTACCGAATGGACTTCTAAAGCCAATAGAGGTAGCAACATTCGAATAGATCGTAGTATGTTCACATTGCGATTCGGCTACTATAAAATATTGATATAATACACCGGCTTCAACATAGTTGTCAATGAAAAAATTACTACCGGCATTTAAGGTTTCAACCACGGTGGAATCATCGCTGCTTCCCATTGGTTTTCTGTAAATCTTAAAGGCATCAATAAAATTGGAATTATTGGCTATTGTCCAACTTATTTCCACCCGATTAGAAAAATAACCTTTCGAGGCTAATAGCGAGGTCGATGGAATAAATGAATTAGAAAGATCAGGGACTAACTTCATACGTTTGACAGTGTCACACAAGATGCCAGCGGGACTGCAATCATTAAAAGACCTCAGCCGGTATTCGTATGTCTGACATTGAATCAGCGATTCATCTAAATAACCCAGAGAATCCTCATGAATTTGAAAAAACGATGAACCTCCTCCACCTACAAGACTTCTTTCAATTTGAAATCCGGTTACTCTTGCTGTTGTAGGCCATGTAAGGCGAATTCCTATGCCTGGTATTATCAGCGCATTCAGATCAGCCGGTTTTGCAGGGCCGAGTGGTGAAACACCCGTAACAAGTGGTGATGCAGCGCCCCATCCACAATCATTTCTGGCCTGTATGGTATATGTATAATTAGTACCTCTTACGCGTTCCTGATCAATAAAACTTCTGAGGTTACCGCCGAGATCAGGCAATGCAACACCATTTCGGTTAATCCTGAAATTTAAAGGACTGGCTTCATTCCATTCCCATGTCAGCAGGATAGTGCCATCGCACCTGTCATCCGAAGCAGCGAAATTGGGTGGATAAGCAGGTACTGATTTTCTTGTTCCATTGTCTTCAGGAGAAAATCCTCCATAGTTATTATAACCACCCATTAATTTATAGAATCTCACTTTGTATGCATAGGCTGTGCCGGGTGTGCCTGCATCAGTTGTTGACAATGCACTGGCAGCTACTTCTTTGAGATATGCTCCATTTCTATAAATTTCAGCGACTGCAGATGTACAAATTGACGAAGGAAGCGACCAGCTGATGCTTGTATAGTTACAATCAGTGGCATCCGATGCAATACAACTTGATGCATCCGGAGTTCTAGGAAACGTAAATGATTCTTCACCTGATGATCCTCCATCTTCCCATGTCCCTGTGATCTGAAATTTTATTGTTTTTCCAATATCTGATGCAAGCAAGGCGACATTGAAGCCGACATAAAACTGTTCGTCACCGCTGGCTACCCAATATTCCGTGGCATAGGTTACTGTCCTTGTTGCCGTGGGCGTAAAACCTAAATATCCATCATCATGTGGATTCCAGTTCCAGGTGTTTCCGCCTCCCAGACTTAGGGTTCCAACATCCGACCATACTCCGTCAACATGTATTTGAAGTTTAGAGCCTGTCTGCCAGAAATCATCATTTGTTGTACCTTCTTCATCATTATAGACCACAAACTGAACATTAGCTAGACCTGTGCAAGGATTTATGCTGGCTGTAAACCAATTGCTGTTGTAAGCAGTTGCCTGAAGAGTTTCTGGCTGAAATAAAAAGCTTAAAACGAACAGGAGTGCAGAAAAAGAAAACAGACGTTGTCTGCTATTGATTTTTGCGAATGATGATTGCACCGAATTTTTTAAAGAAAAAAAGTCACATTTTCCTTTACTAAGGAAGGAAGTGGGTCGAATTAGGTCTGCCATTGGGTTACGATTTGAAAAAATTTATGAGGTAAAATCCTGAGGTCAAAACTACCTCGACATTAAAGGCATGGCAATCAGTGATTCCAATGATTCCCCAATGGTGCCCGGAGTACATAATATCATTGATATCAATGATATCAATGATGGCGATTCTGATTACGTGTATTTGATACCTTTGACAGGATGCGAATGAGATTTTTCCTTTTACCGATGGCAATCATCATTTCCTTATTGTCACCATCACAATTGACTTTCGCTCAATGCCCTGAAGATGAAAAGTTAAATATCACATCCACCTTATATTCTCAGGAAAATGGCCTTTTGTCAACCATTCTGATCAATATAGCCAAAGACACCAATGGCTATCGATACTTTAAAGGAGTTGATGATAATTGGATCCGCTATGATGGTATTAACTTCAGTATGAAGGATAGTTTCAATCATACCTACTTTTCAGAATATGGGTTTGGTGGCATTATAAACCGGAGGTTCAAATCGGAGTTCTTCAATCAATCGGGCCATAAGTTGGAAGAAACGCTTGCAGGACCAAAATATCGGTGGACTGCTTTTAAGGACTCTCTTGCATGGACAGACCTTACGAATGATATACGAATGTCATTCCTTCTTCCTCCAGACCTAAAAATTAGCGCAGCATCCATTTATCCAAACGGAGAAAAATGTTGGATCTCATCGGGCACGCAATTGTTTCTCTTTGACCTTCATACAAAAATATTTCATTCAATAGATGTTCCCCTTTCCCTATCAGGTGAGCCTAATATGATTTTTATTACTCCGGAAGGAAGTGCCTTTTTAGTAAGGGAAACCGGGATTTATCAATGGAATGGTGCTGAATTTAATATTGTCTGTGCATATCCAAGGCTTAATCTGGAAACCATGGAATTGATCATGAACAGATACTTATTTATTGGAGGGAATAAGGGTGTAATGCATGAAATTGATCTTGAAAATAAGAATTTTAGAACCATTGAAATAAGCGATTACTTCAATCACCCAAACCTATCGGCATTCAACATTGTCACGATTTGTAATTACAGGAATTACCTTCTGATATGCACCTCGAACGCGGGATTATTTATATTCAATCGCTGCACAAATGACTTGCAACAATATCTGTATGACAAAAAGGACGTACCGGACGCTTCAGTCAATGCAGGAATGTGGATGGCAGTGGACCAGGATCAAATTGTGTGGATGCAGACCGAAGCTGGAATGATCAAACTTGAAATCGACCAGCAACGTATAGAATCTTATCTGCCATCTACCATGATGGTTGGGGGTGTGTGTAAAGATTGTAATAATGTGAGGGCGATTTATCCGCTCAACAAGGATCACCTACTTTTAGCGACATTGGGGGGAGTCTACAAATTTAACCTCAGCTCGCGCCAGTTCAGTTGGTTTCTTTCTTCATCAATCGGTGCACAATCATCTGAATACTCACCTGCCAGTGCAATAACCAGCGATAGAAAAGGTTCAATATTTATTGGAAGCTGGCTCAGTGATGGAATCAGCATTGTCAACTCACAAGGGATTTTGAAGGCCAATTTTTTAACGCCAGGTAGTCATCCGGATATTTTATATGATAACATTTCTACGCTTCTGTATGATTCCGAAAATGTACTATGGGTTGGAACAAACAAAGGTTTAATTCGCGCAATTAAATCTGACTTAGTATCTGTAAACTCACCTGATGCATGGACTGTGGAGAATCGCATCCCCCTCTCTGATGCCGGTGAGATCAAAATCAATGAGGCTGTTTTTACAATCATAGAAGATCGTTATGATAATATTTGGATAGGAACGAGGGTTGGATTGTATGTATATAACTTTATCACAAAAAAAATCCAACACTATGTACACGATCCCACTGACATGACATCAATAAGTGATTCAGAGGTACGATCGATTTACATTTCACCAAACGACGAAATATGGATCGGTACAAAAAATGGCGGGCTTAATCGGTTTGATCAGAAATCGAAGAAATTTATTTCGTTCACTACTAAGGATGGTTTGCCCAATAATTCCATTTATACGATCCTTGAAGATCGGAATGGTTTTTTATGGTTAGGAACAAATGGTGGATTATGTAGATTCCGACCTTCCGACCTTGCTATCAGGAATTATACACCTCGCGATGGTATTCAGCACTTTGAATTCAATACCAATGCGGTGGCGGTCACCGCTGATGGAATGTTTTGTTTTGGTGGCAGAACAGGATTCAATCTTTTTCATCCTGATTCTATGGATATTATAACACCGCCATCGGCTGTAGCGATTACAAAGTTTATGATATTCGACAAGGAATTCCCTGTCACTGCAGAAACCATACATCTGCCTTACAATCAAAATTCATTCACCTTTGACTTTGCAACCCTCAATTATTACCGTACTAATGACAATCAATATGTGTATCAGTTAGAGGGTGTTGATAAAGATTGGATTCAATCTGGCAACAGGACATTTACGAACTATGCTAACCTTCAACCTGGAACTTATACGTTTAAAGTGCGAGCAGCCAATTACACAGGTACGTGGCATCCGGATGCTGCTTATATGCGGTTTATTATTCATCCTCCGTGGTTTACTACATGGTGGTTCCGGCTTGCTATAGGGTTGGTGATAGCAGGTGGTTTGTATGGTTTGTACCGGTATCGATTATATCAGCTGACCAGATTTTATGGATTGCGCAACCGTATTGCAAGTGATTTACATGATGAGATTGGAAGTACATTGAGCAGTATCTCAATGTCAAGTACTATCATACAAAAAAAGCTAAATGGTCAGCATACAGACGTCACCAGGCTCCTTCAACAGGTAAGCAAGAATACCGATGATATGATGGAAGCGCTAAGTGACATTGTGTGGGCAATCCACACTAGAAATGACCGCTTTGACAATGTACTCAACCGGATGCGTGCATTTGCCATCGAAGTATTAGAACCAGCGGGCATTGATATTCACTTTGACATAAGTCCCGATTTATTACATATCCATTTGAATCTGCACCAACGTAAAAATGTTTATTTAATCTTTAAAGAAGCCATCAATAATATTGTGAAATACGCTAAATGCAGTCATGTAACTATCCGTATGGAACGGCGGGGAACGAAACGATGGCTCATGCAAATAGTAGATGATGGAATTGGCTTTGAAAAAGAAGTTGTGAATTCGAATGAAATAAGTCTTTCCGGAAACGGAATAAGAAATATGGAAAAGCGGGCCGAGGAGGTAAATGGAAAGTTTGACTTGCAAACATCGCCTGGACAGGGTGTCAAAGTGGAGATTTCATTTATGCTATAAAATTCATTGGAATCAGGGATTGTACGTCGAGCAAATTAAATTGAAATTTAACCTATGATTAAGGTAGTTGTATTTGAGGATAACATGTCCCGGAGGGAGCTGTTAGCTATGTTGTTGAATTCAACTTCCGGCATGCAGTGTACCGGCGCATTTGAAGATGGTCGTGATGTCATGAAAAAAATGGTGGGTGAGTTACCTGACGTAGTATTGATGGACATTGATATGCCGCATGTGAATGGAATAGATGCCTTGTTGTCCATCAAAAAACAATTTCCGCAGGTTAAGGTATTGATGCAGACTGTTTTTGAGGACAATGAAAAAATCTTTGAAGCGATTTGTTCAGGTGCGGATGGATATATATTAAAAAAGGCTCCTCCCGCAAAACTCATAGATGCCATTTCTGAAGTACTTTCTGGAGGTGCACCAATGACGCCAACCGTAGCCCGGCAAGTGCTGCAGTTATTTAATCAAAAAACTAAAAAATCCGTAGCCACAGATTTTAACCTGACAGATCGGGAGCAAGAAATATTATCCATGCTGGTTCAGGGCCTGAGTTATAAAATGATTGCAGAAAAGTGTTCTGTTTCATACTCAACAGTAAACTCTCATATATCGCATATCTATGAAAAGCTGCAAGTAAAATCCGGAACGGAAGCTGTGGCTAAGGCTATACAGAGGAAGATCGTGTAACCTTCTATTTAGTTCTACGAGCTAGCCAATAAGTATAAAAGATGACGTCTGAGAAATGTTCTTTCTCTCCCAATCTTCGAGATTTTCGAATAACAGAAAATCTAAAACTTTGCTTATGAAAACATCGACCTTTTTTAATCTTAAGAAGAGTCTTTGCTTCGAACATTTTTCATCGAGATTGAATGTTGATATAAACTACTGGCATTCAAAAGTTTCGTAAGAACTTAACCGGCTATTTGCTCGAATCGATTTGAAAACACCCGAAGATAATCGACAAATAAATCGTTTTTAGTCTATTTAATTTATAAACTCCAACGTTCCATCGGTCAACGTATAAAATGCTCCTACTATTTTTATTTCTCCATTGTCTTCCATTTCTTTCAAAATCGGGCTCCTTTCTCTTATTTGTTGTAAAGCATACCTCACGTTATTTTCAGCAACCAACTTCACAAATTCATCATTTTTAGACGTTTTTTCTCCTTTATAATCCTGGCTTAATTTCACAGCAGGTTTAATTTTTGAAAGCATTGCTGTAATGTTTCCGAGTTTTACATCATCAATTGCACTTTTAATAGCTCCGCAATGTTGATGGCCCATAACAATAATAAGTTTTGCACCGGCTACCTTACAGGAAAATTCCATACTACCCAACAAATCTTCATTTACAAAATTACCTGCTACCCGACCTACAAAAACATCTCCCAAGCCCTGGTCAAATACATCTTCAACTGGTACACGGCTATCCAAACAGCTTAATACAACTGCTTTGGGAAATTGTCCGGGTGCAGACTTACGTATTTGTTCTCTGTGATCTCTAATTGTTGTAGTGCCCGAGTGAAACCGTTTATTTCCCTCTACAAATTGTTGTAACACTTGGTCTGGGGTAAGTTTCCCTTGTTCCTCCTTGGTCATTACATGGGTGACTGGTTGAGGCTTCATTTCACTTTGATTGTTAGATTCATTTCCTGTTTCTTGCTTTGTTCCTTGATTGCAGGAGAACATTAAAAAACTTGTTGCAGCTAATGCTAATGATCGAAATTTCATTGTTTAATTTATTTTAAATTTTTTTCTTGTTTGTAATGACGGAGTTGGATCCGTTTTATAGTAAAAATCAACTCCAACCCATTCTTTATGGTGGATTGAAGCATAAAAATAGTAATAATATTCCAAATAATAGTATTACTATCTCAGATAATTGCAAAATTTTATGGGGAATCCTTGCTGGATCCGGTTACAAACAGCGCAAGTATTCTAAGCCATTTTTAAAAAGGATTCAGTAATAACAAGGGCAGGTCAAATTCGTTCGAGTTGATTATTTGTCTTGGACAACTGGATGTGGATGGGCTTATATGGGTAATAAATGGCTAATTCCAAAATAATCAGTTATCTGCCAATTTTTAAAATCATTAGGGTATAGCTCAGGGTACATAAACATAAGCGCAGCTTCTTCAGCCTTACGGAGGATAATTACCCCGGTAACTTCGTCTTACCACATTCTCGTAATATCGTCCTTGCTTTAACTATCGCAGGTTTTGGGTCTCAAAATCCGGAAGCTTTCAAGAATACTTTTGGCCATTTCGTCAAGCTTCTTAACAAGAGTGCTTTCCTTGCGAAGAAAGTTGTCGCTATTGATGGCAACAAGTATCGCGCTGTCAATTCTAAAAAGAATTACTTCAATCAGGGAAAAATTGATCGCCAATTAAACTACATCCATGAAAAGATCTCTCAATGCATGCATGATCTGGATGAAGGTGATTTGACAGAGAACCAGCTGGAAGAGATACATCAAAAGATTACCCCGGCAACGAAGACAAAAAAAGGAATATAAGCACATTAAAAAACAACTGCGCGAATCAGGAGAGGGCCAGATCTCTACAACGGATCCCGATGCACGCAGTTTTTTGGAAATCTCTTTGATTCGTACGAATACTACAGAGAAGGGCTAAGTCAAAGTCGCACCATTCATGCGTTAAAGAAGCATTGCAAGTGAGCAACACAGAGAATATCTTTGCTGCGACATATTTAGTAAACGAATTATTTAAAACAACTGATCCACTCAATGGAACAAAAGTCAGAGAAATTATTACCGAAGCAACTAGGTGTAAACGACTTTCATCTACAAGTCCTTACAGAAAAACATCACACCAGCTGCATATGTAAAAGCTATAGGAGACAAGGAGGGAAGCGAAACGAAATTGTTAGATATGACACTTGAAACATTTACAACAGCAAGGGAATTGCTTGGAGGGAAAGAAATTATTCCTAGGGCTAGGATAATTGCTCAGGAATACTTAGATGGGCATTTTACTCCGAAATCATTACTTGAGAAAGCCAATGAATTAAAAGACCCCAGATTAAGCCGCCCTATTCAAGCATTAGAGGAGGCATTGCAAGTAAACGAGGCTGAAAGTAGCTTTGCTGCGACAAATCTAGTAAACGAATTATTTAAAATAACAGCACCACTCAATGAAACAAAAGTCAGAGAAATTATCACCGAAGCAACTAGGCCTAAACGACTTTCATCTACAATCCGAGAAGGAGGCATCTATCTCAATGGCAGAATGGAGGAAGCATCCCGTGTCACACGAGGAGTGCGTGAGGCAACAAAGGGCGATGGAAGAACGGTGGCGGAAATCAGAGGAGTCGAGGAACAAACCTTAGAGGCTTACGCTAAAGAACAAGGTATATGGTTTGAGGATCTAGATGCTGCCCTAAAGGATAAATATCTTGCGGCTGGATCTGAATCCCGTGTATATACAGGGGAGGATGGTACCACAGTAATTAAAGGAAATGACGGTGGAATATATCCTAATTGGGCAGTCGCTTTAAGATCGTTTGAACTTCACAACATGATCTTTCCTGGGGTTGCTGTAGATGTAATTGGATTTGGTATTGTAACCGACTTTGCAGGGGAAAAAAGATTTGGAGTAGCCCTTGAACAAGGCAGAGTAAATGGGCCGGGTTTTACATCTAAAGCAGAATTCGAAAGTGACCTCAAGGCAAGAGATTTTGTGCCATTCAAACAAGAAGGAAATGTAGTTTACGGCGCCTATACTAACGGTACAATAAGGTTAGAGGATATTCACGGTAAAAACGTTTTAAAAGGTTCTAACGGGGGGTATTATTATATAGATACTCAAGTGTTTTTAGAATCAGAAAGTAAGTATACTCCGAGAAACTAGAAGATAATTTGCCTTAACTAGATGATCGAAATGCGAAAAGTTGTCGTTGTGACCCAGTTTGAATTTAGAATTAGAGAATGTCTGACAAATGAAATACATATGAACAGATTTTCAGATATTTATATATTAAACTGTTTTATACTGTTCGCATTTGTTTATAGGTGGTGGAGCTGGGGGCTCCTAAACCTATCACGCTATCTTACTGTATTTCAATTAGTTATCTAATTTGTAAAATTGTGATTCCACACAAAAACAACACGGATATGCGGTTCGAGTC
>JAYUXX010000384.1:0-3455 GCA_043752765.1 Saprospiraceae bacterium
TATTGGGGGATATCTTTTCATTTTGGCTATTTTGAGAACATAATCAATTGATTGTGAGGGATAGAATATTAGGTTGTCAAATGTTTTGGACAGCTGTGAAATGACTTAGTAGCTAAGGCTAATTTAAGTCTTGATACTGTATGCATTTTCTGCAATACTTCCTCATGGGATAACTTTTGAATCATTTCCTTGAATCCCATAATATCTAGAAATCCAATAAACCTATCACAAGTATTTTTCCAATCCATTCTCAATGTTTTGTTCTGACAAGGAATACAAAATAAAAATGTTTCGGCTTATACGATTCATTATTTAAGGCTTATTCCTAAGGTCGATCATAATGGATTCATTATGAATTTCGAGTATTTTTCATCAACAATGATCGAAGTGTATTTGTCTCATCTTCATTCAAATTGGTTTTCAATAATATCAATTCAATTCTTGGGAATTTTTGAATGAGCATCTTAACAAAGAGTTGATAGAAAAGAAAAAATGGGATTGGATTTGAGATTAGCGGCGATTTTCATGATAAAGGGTTTTTTAAAGCGTCCATAGAGCACAATTGCCTCCAACTTAATTTGATCCCGTCCCAATCGATTGCATTGTGGTAACGTTTCTTAAATGCATAATAGTAATCTATAGGTGTGAGTAAGACGTAAGATTCATGGAAGAGCTTGAAAGACTGGCCTAACATTTTAGTTTCAGTGCCCGGAATAATTCCACAACCCGTCATAAACTGTTGTGCATTAAAGGTAAAGTACCCCAAGTCAAATTCCCTTGCCTTACTCATAAGGTGCATTGGGGTGATACCTTTGTATTCATTCACAAGAAGCATATTTCTTGTTCGGCCTAAGTTGCTTCTCCTTGGGATAAAATCATTCCGATAAGACATGTTTTGAAACTGCTGAACCGGAGTTCTGGCAATCTCAGCTTTCTCACTGTAAAGAGGAGGTTGCTTCTTAAACCCAAATTCGACCTGAAGAACTTCAGGAAACGGAAAAGGTAAGATTTCATTCATTTTTATGTGGTGAGGAAAGTCAATTGAATGTAATTTAAAGATAGCTTTGGCCCCTTTGTATTTGTATATTGTAACACCTCCCATATTTCCTGAGAGCATAGAAAAACCCAAAATTGCTACGGTTCTTTCTTTACCATCATTGAACACGTCTTCTGGCCTGGGATAGGTGCCAAATTGTGAGCCGATTAAAAAGGGAATGCGATCACTTTCAATAGTTTTATATTCTTCTAATTCAACAAGTGGGACGACAGATAAACGCAGTTCGTAGTGAGATGAAATACTGCCCTTTAACCTCTTTAGCTTGTAATGGCCATAATCCGGATCATCCAGGAAGGAACGCCACCAGAGATTAGCTTGAAGGGTCATGATTCTATCTAAACTTTCCATAGAAATCCTTTAAATCTGAGGTCGATTTGCTCTGTAAAGGCTTTAAAGCAAATCGGTAGGGACTACTGCTGACTCTGTTGACTAATATATTTGAAAAATGGCTTTAAAACCTTTATATGCTTGGGCTGTAAGGAGTAGTACAAGGTTTGAGCTTCTCGTCTTCGATTAATGACGTTTCCATCTTTGAGCTTCCTAAGATGCTGAGATATTGCCTGGACAGTAATACCTAAGATATCGCTTAAATCACAAGGACATAATTCCCTTTCCTCCTGGAGCAAATAAAGAATCTTCAATCGTGTTAAACATAACACTATGAAATAATTCAATGGTAATCATAAAATAGAACAGCCATCAACTGGCACCAAGGCACATTTTGGCAAGTCTTGATGCATTGCTTTAGGCTTTCTAACCTCCTCTATACTTTGCTTCCAATTTTATAGCCCACACTTAAAATAAGCTTGGTTGGATTATAAGTGTCAAAGGACTTTTCCAGATATCCGGGGTTCTTGGCTAAAAAATCATCTTTATAGAGATAAACCTTGTCGACTGCCTTAAGTTGGAATAACCTGTACCCTATTCCAATATTAATTTTGTTAATAGAATATTCAAGTTCAGGGTTAAATTCAATAGAGTAGAGTCCAAGGTCGAAATCAGAGGTTTTGCCATAACCGTGTACATTTTTTAAGAAATAAAATTGAGGTACCATACTCATATTCAAGTGGAGGTTTTTACCTAGATTAATTTTGGGTATAAATAATACAAAAAGCATATCAATTGAATACCTGTCAATAAACGCAAGCACCTCGGAGCATGGCTGATCCGGATTGTCAAAACAATGATAATAAGGTGTTTTGAACGTATTGATTTCCCGGCCATATCCAGCACCTACGTCAAATTTAATTTTGCCTGATTGAAATACGTTTTTATTAATATTAATTCCCAAGTAAGTTGTTCCCCAATTTTCGTCGATTTCAGTATTTACTCCGGAAACTCTAAAAAATCTTTTGTCGTGCTTTTGGTAGCCAAATAAAAACTCGACTTCAGTATTCTGAGACAATATTTTACCTGTGATAGTAAATAGGACAAGCAGCGTGAATATTAGTTTTTTCATAAAAATTGATTTTCAGCGGTCATTAAATGTTGTAAAAAAAGAAAGCGAATTGAAAGTGCCAAAGGTCTTTGCATTTAACCCGATATACCGTATTGAACAGGGTCGAGGTCTTACTATAAAAGAAGTTATTCCATGGAAAAGATACAAAATAGGTGAGTTATCCTATGCGTAATAGATCCATTTGCTCAAGTAGCCATTCCAAAGATTCAGAGCGTATAATCCATGTTCAATAGAATATATATAACATCCTGACACACCCTTTTACCTAGTAAGCTATCTTCTTTGACAATAGTATCGCCTCTCCACGCAATAAAATTGTCCTTATATCCTAAGAATGTTACTCCAAATATGATATTATCATCTTCATCAGTTTCGATTTCAGGATTAAATATGGAGTTCCAGTTACCCCGAAAATCATCTGCCCAAACGATTTGATCCAGGATAGCTTGCGAACGCCCTACCGAGCAAGCAACCATAGAAAGAAAGCATAAAATTAATCTTGTAATCATCTTCCTTAAGTTGGTTGGGGATGATATATAATATGTTTAATTGCGGATTTCGGTCCCTATTGACCATCTGATTTCGGAGCATGTTGTCTCGTCCTGAAATAGCTTGTCACTTTAAAAGCTATCAGGATGAAAGAAACAAAAAAACCAAAGAACAAACTAGAGCCCAAAAGCCAGACTCCCTACCTGAGAAGATCGGAAGTTGAAATGGCCAAAATTGCCTCTGAGATCCGGTCTGGGTTATTGGGGATTCGAACGGCATGTTTGAAATACGGTCTATGCCGGAATACATTGAAATTGTATCTTATCAAGCAGGCTCTACGTACTTTGGCAAAGGATGAAACAATACACGTGCCCATCACCCCTATGATGCCTGAACTCAAAGAATCCTCTATGAAAAGAGAGATTCAAAAGTTATCCAAGGAATTGGAAT
>JAYUXX010000385.1:0-3446 GCA_043752765.1 Saprospiraceae bacterium
CCATCTCCCGGGGAAATGTGAGCATGAACCTGCGGAGTCTGATAGAGTGGGGGATCGTTCATAAAGTGTATGTGACAGGTGATCGGAAAGAATATTTTGCCTCGGAAAAGGATATATGGAAATTGGCTCTCCAAATCGCACGCGAGCGTAAACGTCGTGAACTTGATCCAGTGATTCAGGCACTGCATCAAATACAAAATGTGGAAGGTGATGATCATCAGGCTAAAGAGGTTGCGGAATTGAATAAAATGACATCCCAAATACTGGATGTAGCCATGCAGGTTGATAAAGTCATTGATATCGGAATTCGGTCCGGTGGGCAATCCCTGGTTCGAAAGCTATTCAGTGTATTGAGGTAACTTCTTATTACTTTCAAACCAATGAAATATAGCATTGGCGTGGTAATCCTAGTTTTGCTGGTAAGTTGTGTAGCTAAGAATCAACCTGTTACTTCTTATTACTCTCCTGACTACTTTATTCTGAATTCTTCGATTCAAATGATGGACATTGATCCACTGGGACATCTATACCTGGTCGATGACACAGATAGGGTTTCTAAATTTGATACAACAGGACAATTACAGCATACTGTTGTCAATAATAACTTAGGAAGGATTCATAGTCTGGATGTAGGTAATCCGTTTAAAGTGATGGTTTTCTATCGGGATCAGCAAACCATTATTTTGTATGATCGTACGTTATCCGAAATTCAACGCATTCCATTGATTCAGTGGGAGCTTCAGGATGTCACAGCTGCGTGCTTATCACCTGATAATGCACTTTGGATTTTTAATGGAATGAATAAGGTCTTAGTAAAATTAAATGACAAAGGAGATCCATTGATAACATCCGATCCTTTTGATATTCTGCGCACTTCTTCTGCCAGGCCTGATTTTATCTATGATGTTGATCAGTTGATGTTGGTTAAGGAAGGTGGTCGGCCCATAGATGTTTTTAATGATTTTGGAAATTATCAAAACTCACTACCGATTGAAAACGATTTCTTTTCTATATCAAATAATACTATAGTTACAAATTCAGGAACGGCTTTCCATTTGTATAAGTTGCCGGGAGGAGAAGAGCTTTCATCATATACACTAAAAGAAAAATTGGTTGACAAAAGAGTATTTCTTTTTGCCAACCAATTTTATGTTTTCGATGATCAGGGGGTTTTTCTTTCTCCGATTAAAACGCGGTAATTCGATTGATTAATTCAGGAAAGGAAATAATGATTTATTCACTAGCCTGATCGTAATTTATATCCTTAATTAGCCCTGAATAGGTTTTTTCAAATGAGTATCCAGGAAACGTAGTATTTCACTGTAGCCTTTAATTTCATTTTCTTTTTTTACAAATCCGTGACCTTCATCAGGAAAAACAATGTATTCCACGGGAACATTGTTCTTCTTGACGGCTTCTACGATTTCATCTGATTCGATTTGTAAAACTCTTGGATCATTTGCCCCCTGTAAGACCATAACTGGATTCTTCACTTTATCCGCATGGAATAAAGGCGATATGGCATAAAGTCTGACAGAATCACTGGTGGTAGGATCTCCAAGTTCATCATATAAAGCTTTCCTGAAAGATTCCCAATACGGAGGAATTGATTTAAGTGTGCGTAACCAGTTCGTCACTCCAAAAATGTTGACTCCAACATTAAACTCATCAGGTGCAAATGTCATAGCTGCCATGGTCATATAGCCTCCATAGCTACCTCCCATGATGCCAATTCTTTCTCCATCGATGTAAGGTTGCGCAGCAAGCCAATTTTTACCTGCAATGCAATCCTTCAAATCCTTATCCCCATGATTGCGGTCATCCATCTTGTAAAATGATTTTCCATATCCACTGCTGCCCCTATTATTGACAGCAAGAACCGCATACCCATGATTCACCAGGTATTGAATCAATGCACTGTACCCGGTGCGTGATTGACCTCCAGGACCGCCATGCACAAATACCAAAGCAGGAACTTTATTTTCTGCAGAAGCCTGGTGTGGTTTGTAATAAATAGCAGGTATCTCCAGATCATCGAAGGATTTATAACGAATCACTTCAGCGGCCACGAGATCATCACTTTTTATTTCCTTATTCAGACTCTCTGTTAGTTTTTTTAATTCTTTGGTTTCAAGATTGTAGATATAAATATTATTGGGTGCTTTAGAGGTTCCAACAGACAAACGAATTAACTTTTCACTTTTTGAAATCGTCAGGCCTGTGATGTCTCCGTCTGGAATAGAAGGGAAATCGATTGTTTTTCCGGTACTGTTGTCCTGTACGATAATTTCGTTTTTCCCATCCGCATTTACACCGATTACTCTATATTTTTCATTTTCACTTAAGTAGCTGTACATCACATCCCACTTGGTTTCATATAGGGTTTTGCGCTCCCCGGTTTCAATGTCATATTGGGCGAGATAAGAAAATTCTTTTCCGGCATTCGTGATATAATAAAAGTATTTATTGTTTTTGCTAAAACCAGACGACGCATAGGATCCTTTTTGATCAGGTTGCGAGATTTCCTTTCGTTCAGTGGATTTCAAATTTAACAGGTAGATAAAATTTTCACTTGTTGTGGATGGTTTGGACAAGGCAAGGTTTACTTCGTCGAATGAAAGTTCGACGGCATCAAGCCCTTCCTTTTTTTCGTAATAAAGAGTCGACTTCCAATCACTCGTATTCATTTTATAACCATCAAAGAATTGTTCATCGCGTTTGTTAGAGGAATAATAAAGAGTTTTTTTATCAGGGCTCCAGCGATAGAAACTAACCTTTTCTTTTTCTCCCGGAGTTAGATCAGTGGTTTTTCCATTCACCTCCAGTAAGTACATATGGTCAATTTCATTTCCTCCTTTATCTGCAGCATAGATCAGGTTTTGAGTGCCTGGAACATAATCCACTACATAAAAGGATTCTTCTGTAGACTGTGTAATGGGTTTTTTAGTCCTATCAGCTATTGTAATTTCATATAGATTAGAGATCCCGGATTCATTGCTGTTGACAACAATCTTAGTTTCGTCAGGTGAGAATACTCCTCACGAAAACTGGGTGTTGGCATAAAATTGTTCGATTGTATATTGATTGACCTGCTTGGGTTCTTCTGTTTTTTTACACGCATAAAAAGCAACCAGCAGGCTGATAGGAAGTAAATAATTTTTCATGGCAGATAAGTTTATACTAAGTATCCGAATAGTACTCATTTCTGTTGAATGCGAAATGAAGGTTGTGGGAAAACCTGACAAAATCAAACAAAGAATAGAATAAAAATGGAATGGCAGTGCCGGTAGTTTCCGCAAGCAATGCTCAGGCTCATACTGGCTACAGGATAAACTCTCCTGCTTTACAATCTAATAACCTGGCGGAGTCTTCGAAATCTTGACATGCATCGGCAGAATTTTTGATTCCGTTGTCAGAGTCTGCTCCAACAACCACCATAGAAACGT
>JAYUXX010000386.1:0-3432 GCA_043752765.1 Saprospiraceae bacterium
CCTGCGGAGCTTCCAACTCATAAGTATTATCTCTTTGGAAGTGGTGGAGGTCAAAAACTTTCTTTGATTGGTGAAACCCCATTACTCGCGCAGATCCCATTAGTGCAATCTGTTCGGGAAGCTGGCGATAATGGCAAGCCTGCTGTTCTTCAAGATGATAATCCGGAGTTAAGGGATAGTTTCATGAGTCTTGCTAAGGCGATGCATGAACAAACTCAGATGAGAAATAAGAAAACCGCGCCTACAAGAATGGTGGAAATAAAGACGTCGTGAGTCTTTGTGAACTCGCTATTTGACATCCACTTACTCCGTGCGAAATAGGTCACTTAAGAAATAAGGATCGGTAGTCCGGATAATTTTCAACAATTTTACACTATACATGTCAGACCTCGAAAAAATACTTCTGCTCGACCAAATTGAACTGGCGCTGGATGATATCCGGCCACATCTCGCTGTAGATGGGGGCAATGTGTCAGTTGTGGAGCTTACCGATGAGATGACAGTGAAAGTCCGCTGGCTGGGTGCTTGTGACGGGTGCTCAATGTCCTACATGACCATGAAAGCTGGCGTAGAACAGGCTGTTAAATCCAGACTCCCGCAGATCCACTCTGTGGAAGCAGTCAATGCCGTGCATGCCTGATCTTCCTAAGGCTGGTGATTATCTCGCCCAATTGATTAGCGAACGGAAGACGTTATTGGCAATCGGCCTTGATACAGATATTTCAAAACTCCCTTCCATTCTTAGCTCGGATGTCTTGGAATTCAACCGGATGATCATAGAGGCTACTCACGATGTCTGCATTGCCTATAAGCTTAATTTTGCCTTTTATGAATCTCTTGGTTCTAAAGGCTGGGATATTTTGGAAAAAACAATAAGAATGATTCCCCCTGAACATTTAGTAATAGCAGATGCCAAAAGGGGAGATATTGGAAATACGTCAGAAATGTATGCAAGGGCTATTTATGATTTATTGGGATGCGATGCCATCACAGTGAGTCCATATATGGGTAGTGATAGCGTAAAACCTTTCTACCGCGAAGGCAAATGGGTAATTATTCTTGCATTGACATCAAATACAGGCAGTGATGATTTCCAGAAAAAAGAATTAGCGTCCGGAGAAAAATTATTTGAAGAAGTAATGAGAACAACTTCTACCTGGGGTAATGCAGACAACACAATGTATGTTGTCGGCGCCACACATCCATCCGAATTAAAAAATATAAGAGAAACTTATCCTGATCATTTTTTCCTCGTTCCCGGAGTAGGTGCACAAGGGGGTGATATTGATGCCATTTGTGAAGCAGGTTTAAATAGTAGGGGAGGATTACTGATAAACGCATCGAGAAGTATTCTTTATGCAAGCAGCGGAAGCGATTTTGTTGAACGTGCAAGAGAAGAAGCTCTAAAGATAAATGCGGGAATTAGACCACATTTGATGAGAATGGTCAATCGCTAATTTCTCAAGACGTTTTCGATAACTCTAATCTCATATCCCAATCCAGTCCATTTCTTTATCGTGTCGATTTTATATATATTCTGGATTTTCAATACATATTCCGATTGACTAATAATAATGTTGTCCCCTTTAGAAAGCTGATGTATAGAGTCCACAACGCTCACATCAATATTCGCATCTTTCATTTTTAACTTCCTGTAGAAATCTAATTGTAATTGATGTTCTTGTGTTTGCACAGGCATGAATACTGTAGTTGACTGATCAACATCTATTTGCCGTAATATGGCTCCTTCATATTCAAAGGCATGTCTGGGAGAAAGGTCTTTTCTGATAAATTCAATTTTCCTCCAAAGAATTAAAGTTATAGGAACCAACCACATCAATTTCCACTTTTGAGGTAGGTTCCTTGTGAGGTAATCCGCAGACACACCTAAGATCAAAGCAAAGAACGGATAAGCAGGTGCATCATACCATTCAAGTTTGGTTGCAGGAATAGAAATTAATAACAAATAACTCAATGCGAGAATGATCCAGCGAATGAGATGCTCCTTAATGGATTTCTCTTTTATAAAAAACAAACTATAAAAGATTGCACCTATCAAAAAGAAAATCCATGGTGTGAAAGTCTTGAGTGTAACAAAATTTTTAAAATAGAAATTAAAGGGTTGTTCATGCCATGGCATTACGTTCGAAAACATCCTTATGTATTCAGAGCCCCAGGTAAGTAATACATAACCGGGTTGCATTGATTCACGAAGGATATAATATCCGAGGCATATACCTAACGCTAGCAAGGCTGATACCCAAAACTTTAAGGATAAAAACACTTTTCTAATTGGTGATAGTAACCACAGTATGCCGAGAGGACCAAGCATCATCCAACCGGCTATGGATTTAGAATAAAAGGCGGCTATAAGCATCAGGAAGAAAAAAATATGATGCTTATGTGTCCATTTTTTAGATTGAATAGCATCCAACACAATGATTACGTAGCCTACCACAAACAAAGTCATGACCGCATCAAGATCTCCGGTACGTGAGATATGATGCCTGATAAATCCTTCATGACCTACAAATGCAATCCCTACCAATACCCTTGACCATTGACTGAAGTGCCATCGCCGAAGTGCCAGCAGCAAGAGTACTAGAATTCCTGTAACGGAGAATGCAGAAGGCAATCGTACCGCAAATTCAGGCCATGGAAAAAGATTGAGACTAATTGCCTGTAACCATAAAACTAATGGTGGCTTGGTATTGTACTCTTCATTCACCGGCAGTAACAAGGAGCTGCCTGTGGCCATATCAAATGATGCATTTGCATACACAGCCTCATCCCAAATATAAATCGCAGGAACGCCTAAAAGATAAAAAGCAGGTACTGAACATAGCAAAATGGCTAGGATATCCCAGTGGCTTAATGATAATCTTGGAAAAATGGATCGCATTTAATACCCGCAGATCTGCTGATGGATCGAAGGATCTATATTTCCACCACAAAGAATCACTACTGAATTCCCATCCTTTTGATCTTTCATTCCAGCAGCCATCGCAACACCAGCGGCACCTTCGATGATCATGTTATGATGAGCATGCAAGTGGCGGATTGCATCTTTGATTTCATCTTCACTTATCAAAATATACCGATCCACGATTTGATTACAAATTGGAAATGTGATACTATCTTCTTCAAGTGGGCCAGCCGATCCATCGGATAAAGTTTCCTTTGCATCTGGTGCAGTTACCACATGTCCAGCTTGAGTACTGAGATACATTTCCGGTGAATTTTCTGGCTGGCATCCAATGACCTCCACCAGCGGGTGATGATATTTCATCCATGAAGCAATACCTGAAATAAGTCCACCCCCTCCAACGGTTACATAAACACGCTCAATGCTTGATAATTGTTGATCAAGCTCAAGCCCGATTGTACCCTGACCGGCAATGACATCCAGATCATTGTATGGACTTACCCATG
>JAYUXX010000387.1:0-3427 GCA_043752765.1 Saprospiraceae bacterium
CCCGCTTTCCTCAATTGATTCACTGAATAGTCTCAATAACCATAACCGTTCTAATCGTTTCACTGTTTAGTATATCTAAATGCTGGTTTCCTGACTAAATGACATAGAATTTAGCTGAAACAAGCTTACTTGTCAGGCGTTATTTGCATGGAACGGTTATTGAACTTAAGCGGGTGTAAGACCACATTTTACACCCTGAATTTATCGACATAAATATGTTTGAGGATATCCTGTTTGGAACCAATGTAGTGGAGGAAAGTGAATTCATGCCCATTATCTCAGTTGATGATGAGGAAGAACCCCAAAATGGTGGGGATTTGCCTGAATTATTGCCTGTCCTTGCCTTAAAAAATACTGTGCTTTTTCCGGGCATTGTGATCCCGATCACAGTGGGTCGTGAGAAGTCTATGAAAGCTGTCCGGAAGGCTCATGATACAAATAAGCTGATCGCCGTTCTTGCTCAAAAAGATGATGATACTGAAGATCCGGAACCGGATGATCTGTTTGAAGTAGGTACCATAGCCCGGATCCTTAAAGTGCTCAAAATGCCGGATGGTTCGATCACTGCCATATTGCAGGGAAGATCAAGAATCAACCTGGTGGCCATGGATTCCAATGATCCTTACATGATCGGCAGGGTAGAACGAAGAGAATATTTATCACCAACAGGTAAAATCGAATTTGAAGCTATTATAGGATCGATTCGCGATCTGGCAGAAAAAATAATTAAACTTTCACCTAATATTCCTTCCGAAGCAGTAGTCATGATTCGGAACATAAAAAGTGACACACATCTCCTTGGATTCATCGCCTCTAATCTCGGCATAGACAACGTTAGAAAACAAGAGTTGCTCGAGATCGAACAAATGGATACACTGGCTAGTGAGGTTTTCAAGATGATGCACAATGAGATGCAGATGCTTGAATTGAAATCGCAACTTGAATTTAAAGTCAGAGTCGATATTGAAAAGCAGCAGCGTGATTATTTTCTGAATCAACAATTAAAAACAATTCAGGAAGAACTTGGTCAGAATCCGCAGGAAGGCGAGATCCGTTTGCTTGTCGAAAGAAGCAAAAAGAAAAAGTGGAGTAAGACCGTACAGACCACATTTGATCGTGAGATTGCTAAGGTAAGAAGGATCAATCCGCAGGTTGCAGAGTATAGCCTTCAACTTAATTATCTCGAATTACTGTTAGATCTTCCATGGGATAGTTATACAAAAGATAATTTTGATCTCAAGAATGTACAGAAGATCCTTGATGAAGATCATCATGGACTCGAAGAAGTAAAGGACAGGATCCTTGAACATCTTGCAGTCTTGAAATTGAAAGGAGACATGAAGGCTCCGATCCTATGCCTGGTAGGACCTCCGGGAGTTGGAAAAACTTCATTAGGCAAATCGGTTGCAAGAGCGTTGAAAAGAAAATTTGTTCGAATGTCACTGGGTGGACTTCACGATGAATCTGAAATCAGGGGACATCGTAAAACCTATATCGGTGCTATGCCCGGGCGTATCATTCAATCCATAAAAAAATCAGGTGCATCTAATCCTGTTTTCATTTTTGATGAAATAGATAAAGTTGGAAAAGATTTTAGAGGTGATCCTTCTTCTGCGTTACTGGAGGTATTGGATCCCGAGCAAAATTCTACATTCTATGATAATTATCTCGAGCTTGAATATGATCTGTCTAAAGTGATGTTCATTGCAACAGCTAATTCTTTGCAGACGATTCAACCTGCATTGTTGGATAGAATGGAAATAATTAATATTAGTGGGTATTCAACAGAAGAGAAAATTGAAATTGCTAAAAAGCATCTCATACCACGACAACGTAAAGAGCATGGATTAAAACCGCCGCAAGTCAAACTTAAAGATGATGTGTTGCGCGAGATTGCCGAAAGTTATACGCGTGAATCAGGAGTGCGTAGTTTGGAAAGACGTATTGCATCTGTCATGCGAAATGTTGCGAAGAATGTTGCAATGAATGATAAATACAATCCGGTAATTACTAAATCACAATTACCTGTGATCCTTGGGCCGGAAAGATTTGACTCAACTTTATATACAGAAACACATTCGAGCGGTGTTGCGATAGGATTAGCATGGACGAAGGTAGGAGGGGATATCCTCTTCATTGAATCAAGCTTGAGCCCCGGTAAAGGGAAGCTGACACTCACGGGTAACCTAGGTGACGTGATGAAAGAATCCGCGACCACCGCATTGAGTTTTATCAAGGCTCACGGGGACAGTCTTGGTATTGATGCTACGACATTTGAAACAACAGATATCCATATTCACGTTCCTGAAGGGGCTATTCCAAAAGATGGGCCATCAGCGGGTGTGACGATGTTGACAGCTTTGGCATCAGCCTTTAAAAAGAAGCCCGTTAAAAGTCACCTGGCTATGACCGGAGAGATCACACTAAGAGGTAAGGTTTTACCGGTAGGTGGAATAAAGGAAAAAGTTCTGGCAGCCAAGAGGGCAGGAATTCAACAAATCATATTGTCAACTTCGAATAAGCGCCACATAGATCAGATCAAGCCTGAATATCTTGAAGGAGTTTCGTTTACATATGTGGACCGGATGGAGGAAGTTCTGCAGCAGGCATTGGACCTCTGGTCGATATGACCGTGTGAATTGGTTAAAACCATGTTAAATGTTAATTCGGTCAATGACGAATATTGGCTATGACCGTTAAAAGAGGATTGAAATCCTACCTTTATCCGATGCCTAGTAATCCGAATTCAAAAAAAGCAATCCTGCAAAGAGTATTCCTTAGTCTGGTCTTCGTGATTGTAATGGGAATGGGCTCTTTGTTTGGTCAATCCAATTCGATACGTGTCATCCAATTTTCAGGAAAAGTGGTAACCGAAGAGAATAACCGCATGGTTGGATTACCATATGCCGTTGTGGCGGTCATTGGCACACAGAGGGGAACTTTCACGGATATCGATGGCTTTTTCTCGATCGTAGTTCGTACAGATGAAAGTTTGGTCTTTTCTGTGCTAGGTTTCAAAGACGCTTTCTATCATGTTCCGGATACGCTGATGAGTGACCGGTACACCATTTTCCAAATTCTATCGAGAGATACTATATTATTACCTGAGGCTGTCATTTACCCATGGCCGGATCCTGACCATTTCAACCAGGAGTTCCTTGCAATGGACGTGCATGACGACCTCGAGGACATAGCTGCCGAAAACCTTTCCGACAAAGCCATGGCCCAACTTAGGGAATACCTTCCTTCAGACGGACCTGAGCATACCCAGCTTTATCTCAAGAAGCAATCCAGCAATTATTATTACGAAGGTCAGATTCGTACTCCCCAGATCCTAAATGCTTTCGCCTGGAAGGAATTTATTCAGGCCTGGAAGAGGGGAGACTTCAAAAGGAAGAAAAAGCCTTAGATTTTAGGTTTCCTGCCA
>JAYUXX010000388.1:0-3416 GCA_043752765.1 Saprospiraceae bacterium
TGCCTCATTACGTCAACGCACGATTATGGACGATGAGCTGGGACGATATTGGAAACTAACTGCAGGATATTACTGGTATGAGGCGCCTGTTGAATTGCAATCCTTAATGATCGAGTTATTCCAGGATATGAAAGTTGCGCAAGCTGAGGTTGATGAATTACGTGTGTGGTTATTAAAACAAAAACAAACCACACGATGGAAATCAACCAAAGCAACTGCAGCTGCTATATATGCGCTCTTAATTCACCCCGACACATGGTTGCAATCAACGGGTATTGTAGAAGTTAAACTTGGCAATACGGAAGTAATCGGTAAGTCATCTGCTGCCGAAGCCGGAACGGGATATGTGAAAGAGTCATGGGATGGAAATGAGATGAAAGAATCCTGGTCTACCATTACAGTGGATAATCCCAATAATCATATCGCATGGGGTGGTGCTTATTGGCAGTATTGGGAAGATATTGATAAAGTAAAATCCACTGTTGACAATAACCCATTATCTGTCACACGATCATTACTGATCACCCGAGAGTCGGACAGGGGAGATGTTACAAATGTCGCACCCGGCAGAGCCTTGAAAGTGGGTGATAAACTCATCGTCAGATTGATAATTGAAACTGATCGGGCTATGGAATTTGTGCATTTAAAAGATTTACGTGCTTCAGGATTTGAGCCTATGGATGTGATCAGTGGATATAGATGGAATAGCGGTCTGGGGTATTATCAAAGCACTAAAGATCTTGCGACACATTTCTTCATTGATTATTTGCCTAGAGGTAAATTTATTATTGAATATCCGGTTACAGTAGCTCAGGCTGGTTCATATAGTGAGGGACTCGCTTCTTTACAGTGTATGTATGCACCTGAGTTTGGTGACCACAGCGAGGGACAACGCGTGAAAGCGACGCAAAATTAGGAGGTAAAGCAGGGATTGGAAACCGTTGAGTGTCAATAGTTGAGAATATTATTGAAATAAAAGTGACTAGTAATTTGTAGTTTGAACCAGGTCCTTGGCCTTGTTTTGTGGAATTTGCGAGTGAAGATTTCTTAAAACCCCGATATTAGGGTATTGATTTTCAAATTAAACCAGATTAACACATGTCCGAACAAACTGAAAGAGAGAAACATGCCGATACGATCGTACGAAATCATATTATATGGTCTATGGGTGCAGGATTGATTCCGGTTCCTATAGTTGATTTTTTTGCTGTGAGTGGCATACAGCTTGATATGATTCGCCAGCTGTGTAAATTATATGATCAGGATTTCAAAGAATCTGAAGGGAAAGCTATCATAACGAGTCTTACGGGTTCAGGTTTAGCAAGGATGGGAGCGAAAGCAATGATCAAATTTATTCCAGGTATTGGTTCAGTGATAGGTGGAGTTACTATGGCCATTCTGTCCGGAGCATCTTCATTTGCATTAGGAGAAGTATTCAAAAAGCATTTTGAAACAGGGGGTACTTTTCTTGATTTTGATACCAAACGTATCAAGAAAATGTACAATGAGAAATTTGAGAAGGGGAAAAAAGTTGCCGAGCAATTTCAAAAAGATCAGGATAAAAAGCGTGCCGCTGCTGACCAGGCGGTAGAAAATAAATCCTCAGGAAAATTGGTCGATAAACTCAAAGAATTGGCTGAGCTGAAAAAGGAAGGGCTTATCACGGAGGAAGAATATAATGCGATGAAGAAAAAGCTTATTGGATATTAATCCCTAGCGTTTCTGAAGGTTTTCCTCCTTTTAACTTTACGTTGTGAATTCCACTGCCTATGTTACCGTTTAGGATAATAGGGAGTTTATAATTTTGAGACCTGTTTCTCTTATACCAGGTTGAAAATAATCCATTGAATCCGATGCGTTTTCTATTCTTATTTTTTTGGCTATTCGTTATTCAGACAACCGCCTCTGCCAGTTCACCGGGGCATGATGGGTATCGTATTGAAGTTGAATTGCAGCATTTTGATGGGGACACATTATTGCTAGGGTATTATTTTGGTAAATCTCAATACCTAAAGGATACCGCACGCATTGAAAAGGGGAAGTTTGTTTTCGAAGGCAAGGACGAGCTAAAGCCGGGTGTCTATCTTCTTGTTATTCCTCCTGACAATAAATTTGTGCATGTCTTGATAGCTAAAGGTCAATCACATTTTTCACTTTCCGTGGACCTGGATAATATCGTTCAGTCTGCAAAATTTAAAGGAAGCGAGGAAAATGTAGTTTACTATGACTATCTCCGGGAATTAGACAAACGTCGGCCCAGAGCAGATACACTTAGAAAACGAATTGTTGAAGATTCACTTCACAAAGCCGTATATCAAAAGGACATTGATAAGATTGATGAAGAAGTAAACCGAATTCAGGATGATATTAAAGTCAAATATCCATCTTCAGTAACGGCTATGCTTATACATGCAAACAAAGAGATAAAAATTCCTGAGTATCCCGAGCTGAATGTAGAAGAACGCAAAGTCAAACAATTCGAATTCTACAGGGCCCATTACTTTGACAACTTTGATATATCCGATCCCGCAGCTATGCGCTCAGGACTTATCCAAACCAGGCTTGATTATTTTTTACAAAAGCTCACATACCAATATCCGGATAGTCAAAGTGTTGCTATGGATTACCTCCTAAAAAAAATGGGAACTGATTCTGAAGCATTCCAATACTACCTGGTCCACTTTCTCAATGAATCGGCACGCTCCAAGCGAATGGGAATGGATGCTGTCTATGTTCATCTCATTGACAACTATTATGCAAAAGGATTTGCATCATGGACAGAAAAGGAGCAACTGGACAAACTCATCGCACAAGCTGAAGCCGCAAGACCAACCCTCATAGGAAAGATAGCTCCAGATCTTACATTTTATAAAGAATCAGGAGCACCCGTATCTATTCATGGCATTGAATCACCCTATACAGTTCTTTTCTTTTGGGATCCTGAATGTGGCCATTGCAAAAAATCAATTCCTACAGTAGTTGATTTTTACAATACCTATAAACCGAAAGGTGTTGAGATCTTATCCATATGTACGAAAACTGGTCAGGATATTTCTTCATGCTGGAATACAGTAAAAGAACGAGGCATGGACATTTGGGTAAATGCTGCCGATCAATATATTCGGAACAGATACAAGACCATATTTGACGTCAAGACTACCCCACAAATCTTTATACTGGATAAAGACAAGAAGATCATTATCAAGAAAATAGCGGGAGAAGATCTTTCGAAAGTAATGGAAGAGTTACTTAAAAATTTGGCAGAAGCAAATCATTAAATAAAATCCTAATTGCGGGCTACAAAATACTATCGTCTTCCTTGGGCAACTTTTAAAATTCAGATATAGTCAGTGATTGAAATTCAGCTCATTGGAAAGATCAAATAAAATCTTTCGAATCGGTGGATTCCAGATAGC
>JAYUXX010000389.1:0-8337 GCA_043752765.1 Saprospiraceae bacterium
ATAACAGATTTTGTCAATGCCTCACCATGCGTAGAGGCAAGCAACGATGCATTGCAAGAAGCAACAATCTCAAGCGCATCTTTTCGATAACCTAGTAAATGAATATGGTTTCGATAGGGGCTGTTGTGAATTAAATCATTGACACTCCCAACCTCATACCCATTACCAATGCATAAAATATGAAGGGGTAAGTCTTTCGGCAAGGAATATGTGGCTTCTATCAGATATTGTATACCCTTAAACGGGCGGACATTCGCTACACAACTGACGAGAATGTCCTCCTCTGTAAAACCCAAAGAAGTTCGGTCGCATTTTTGAATTTCTGAATACCATTCCGGATCATGTCCCTTATGAATCGTGGTAAGTTTATGTTTGCCCCAGGGCATATGATGACTGAGAATATTGCGGATATCCTCACTCAGGCAAATAATGTGATCCACACGAGGATGAAAATATTTCGTGTACATCATGGGATCATACCAATACGTTTGTCCGGCATAACCTCGATAGGCGATAAGTTTTGATTTCAAACTTATCATTGCCCAGATGGCATTCGTAAGTCCAAAACTATTGAATGCATGAACGAAATCATATTTTCCTTCCCGAATAAATTGGCGTAAAAAACGGATGTAGGGCAAAAATGCTTTTCGAACGGGATGTCTTTCGATCACATCAATTCCAAAGGATCTGAATCGATCGTTGTAGAAGCTGGCTTCAGGATATGACAGGATATGGATTTTGTGACCTTGTTCTGCCAATTGAATAAAGATCTCAGCCTCCGGCCTCGAAGAATTTATCTGGCGATAATCACTAATGACCAGAATTTTGAAGGGCTTGTCGGTTTGAACCAGCGTCATTGGGGGGAAGATAATAGAATCCGTTTTTACAAGAAAGCTTATAGTCACATGAAGGAAGAGAAAGAGTCGATAATGCAATCTTTTAAAATAATGTTCGGGTGTAACAAAGGAGCATTGAAAGTAGTCAAGGATGATATCTTTAGCGTATGGACCAACCATTGACTTTTCGCTCGATTTATAAGACTGGTATCATCATCCTTTCCATGTTGACTCCTCTACTTATTGATGCCCAGGGAATTAAAGGCAAGATTGTGGATAGCCAGGGTGAAGTCCTTCCATTTGCGAGTATTTTTCTCATCGGGTCAAAAACGGGAATAGCCTCTAATGTGGAAGGAGAATATTCATTGACTGTTTCACCCGGTAAGCATCGGTTTCGATTTCAATATCTGGGATACAGACAATTGGATACCACGTTACAGATCGGTGAATCCTTTACCATTTTTAATCCCATCATGCAACCTGAAATTGTAGAACTGAGGGAGGCGACCGTAGGTGGAAAAGGAGAAGATCCTGCGTATACAATTATGAGACGAGCCATTGCTAAAGCGAAGTATCATGCTATGCAGGTGGATGAGTATCATGCTAAAGTCTACGTCAAGGGAAGTGGTCGCCTGGTCAAAGTACCAGGGCTTTTTAAAAAGCGAATTATGAAATCACTTGCGGAAGAAGGTATCGATTCGACTGTAGCATTCACACAGGAGTCGGTGAGTAAACTGCATTATATACGCCCTGATCAATACAGGGATACAGTGATATCAATCAGATCAAGCGGTGATGATAATAATACCAGCCCAATGGGTTTTATCTATAGTAGTTTCTATGAGTCCAAAGTAGTAAACGGAATCTCTCCGTTAGCTCCGGATGCATTTAACCATTACAAATACGAATATGTTGGTTTCATTGATGAAGGTGATCACGTGATCAATAAAATAAGAGTTATTCCCAGAGGAAAAGGGGATCAGGTATTTGAAGGATTTATTTACATAGTCGATAATATCTGGAGTATTCACAGCCTGGATCTGACGACCTACATATGGGGTATAAAGTTTGAAATTAAACAGCAATTCGATCCTATATTACCTGATGTGTGGTTACCCGTTCATGAGATCTATGATGTAAGCGGATCTGTATTTGGATTTGAATTTGAATACAGATATTTCGCACAACTAAACGAATACAGAATCGAACTCAATCCTGATCTTGAAGTTCCCATCATTGTATTGGATACCAAAGTGGAAACCGAGAAAGCTAATGCAGCGGAGTTAAATCTGAAAAATGAATCTTTTTCCGGCGGTTTAGCTGGTTTAGAATCGGGTGAAGAATTGAGTGAAAAACAACTTCGAAAAGCACTTAAGGAATATGAGAGGCAAGAAATAGAATCTCTACCAGAAACCGATACAGTTATCACAGCGAATTCCAATAAGCAGGTTATCGATAGTTCAGCTTTCCGTCGAGATTCATCATACTGGAAAGATGTCAGACCGATGCCCCTAACGGATTATGAAGTGAAAGGTTATGCACGGCAGGATAGTATTGCTGCCATTCCGCCGGAGCCCGGAGAAGATGACGAAGAGCCACAAGATTCGGTAAGTCTCATGATGAATGGTGATGGGTTCGCAGCCAATGTTAAACGACGGGATAAATTTACTTTACTACATCTTATTACAGGAGGAAGGTATGAATTGAATGATAAAGTATTTCTTCAATTAAAAGGCCCCTTGCAGTCTATAAACTACAACACGGTGGATGGATTTCATGGAGGGTATGAAATTAAATTTGGAAATAAAGCGAATCGTAAGTTGAATTGGGAAGTTGGACCTGCAGTACGTTATAATGTTGCACGCGAAACCTTGAACTATGAGGGGAATCTCAGGCTGTATGGTAAAGGATGGGACCTGCAATTTAATGGAGGCGAAATGACAAGACAATACAATTATGATTACCCATTATCGCCTTGGGTAAATTCAGTTTATACTTTATTGGGTAACCGGAATTATCTGAAAGAATACGAACAACTTTTTCTCAGCGGTGAGTACAGTCAAAAATTTTCCGGTGCTATTGGATTTAATTTGGTGGGTGAATATGCAGAACGGGAAAGGCTTATTAATAATACAGATATTGTCTTTTTGGATGACAGAAATTTACTTTTTAGTTCAAATGATCCCGATCCCATTTCTAATAGTACCGGAATCTTTGAGGATCATACTGCAATCATCAGTGATGCGTCTATCTGGATTAAACCATTCTGGAAATATAAAGTAAGTCATGGTACCAAACGAAAAGATTATAGTCAGTCACCTTCGTTTACACTTAGACATCGAAAAGGGTGGGGTGATGAAAATAATCCCTTCGATTTGTTAGCAGGTAATTTCAGATTTAAATTACCTATAGGTGCGGGTAGTCTTTTAAGCATAAATGTCTCAGGTGGAAAATTCATTGGGAACCAAAAGCCCGGTTACTTTCATGACTATGCACATTTTCCAGGCAATCGGATGGTGGCTACGCCCATAGATCCTGTCAGTTCATTCAGGATGCTTGATTATTACAGGTATAGCACGAATGATGAATATTTTTCCGGACTTTTTAATTATCAGTTCCGACGTTTTGGATTGACTCAGTTTGATTTCTTTCGCAGACAAGGAATACGGGAAAATCTATTATTAAACGTATTACTCACGCCTGAATCCCAACAGTATGCAGAAGTAGGATATGCGATTAATTACATTTTACGATTTCTACGGGTTGAGTTTGTAACTTCGTGGCAAGATTACAAATACCAGGAATTTGCGGTCCGATTTGGAATCGCCACAGATTTTCAATCGATCTTTGGTTTCTAACGAGAGGATAATTATTTTCAGAATAAACTTTTATATCGCTAAGGCTCTTAGTGATTCTGCCTTACCGATAAGTTGTTGCATCTCTATAAAATTGAGCGTTTGTTGTCCATCTGACATTGCTTTTTCAGGAATGGGATGTGTTTCTACTATAATACCATCCGCACCAGCAAGAATCGAAGCAAGCGCCATGCGTTCAACATATTTTCGGATACCGATTCCATGTGAGGGATCCGCTATCACCGGCAGATGTGTTTTATCTTTCAGAATCGCCACTGCGTTTAGATCAAGCGTGTTTCGATATGCTTTTTCAAAAGTTCGTATACCTCTTTCACACAGTATAATTTTTTCATTACCGCTGGAAAAAACATACTCCGCTGCCTGCAAAAGCTCCTCAATCGTTCCCGACATACCTCTTTTAAGCATAACAGCTTTGTCACATTTGCCGAGCGCATCTAATAAATTAAAATTTTGTGCATTCCGGGTACCGACCTGAAAGATGTCAGTGTAGGGCAGCATGTCATCAATCTGACTGGAGTCCATGACCTCGGTAATTATTTTTAGATTTCGTTCCTGACAAACCTGATAAAACATTTTTAATGATTCAATTCCCCCACCCCTGTAGGCATAGGGTGAAGTTCGTGGTTTAAAAACACCTCCCCTCATTATTTTAATTCCATTTGCAACCAAAAAATCAGCTACCTCAATTGTTTGTTCTTCAGTCTCTATAGAGCAAGGACCAGCCATAATGCTCAATTCTTTTCCGCCAATTTTTACATCACCGCCTAAATCAATAATCGTAGGAGCAGTTTTCCACATCCGCGAAACTAACTGATAAGCATCATCTACATAATGAATATCAGAGACGCCCTCCAGACTACCGATTTTCCGGATATCGTGTTTAACATTGCCAAGTACGATTAAATAATTTTGGAATTGTGACTCAACGCGCGATACATTATATCCTGTGGCGGACAGATATTGTTCAATTGCTGAAACACTACTTTCCGCCAAATTTGATTCGAGTTGAATGATCATATGTCCTCTTGTTTAATTGTATGAATAAAATCCTGAATAGAATCAGTAATATTTTGATTGGTTCCAAGCGACCGAATAAAAGCAGATCCGATAATTGCGCCTTGTGCGTATTCACAAACATTTAGATATCCTTTACGATCGGCAATACCGAAACCTATTAATAGAGGAACTTTAAAGAAGGTTTCTTTTATTTTTTGAAAATAAGTTAACTGAGCATCTGTCAAATCCTTGTTGGATCCTGTAATACTATTATCTGCAACGGCATAGATAAATGCATTAGACATGCTATCAATTAGTTTGATTCGTGATTCACTTGTCTGTGGTGTAATTAAAAAAACGGGGGATACATGGTATTGCGCAAAAGTTGCAGCATATGTTCTTGTATAATCATCGGGTGGTAAATCAGGAATGATCACTGAATCAATTCCGAGCCCTTCACATTCTGCTAAAAATTGATTAAGACCAAAGGCAATCATCGTATTGAAATATCCCATAAGTACGAGAGGAATATTAATCTGAAATTGAATGAGTTTTAGCTCATTGAATAAATTTTGTAGCGTAAATCCATTTTCCAAGGCTTGCTTACTACTTTGTTGTATTACAGGACCATCGGCCAAAGGATCTGAAAAGGGGATACCTACTTCAATCATGTCTACTCCTGCATGTTGTAGTCCAAGGATAATATCTTTGGTACACCCCATCTCCGGATAATCAGCCGTGAAATAGATAGAAAGAATATTTTTTTTGCGGCTTAGGTATTGACCTGTTCTATTCATTTGGAATATGTGATAAGTATGTATCTAAATCTTTATCTCCCCTTCCTGACAAATTAACAACTACCACATCCGAGGCTACAAGCGTAATCTTTTTTAAAGCAGCGAGCGCATGAGCAGATTCTAAAGCAGGAAGTATGCCTTCAGTTTTTGCAAGATCAAATCCTGCAACAACAGCTTCATCATCCGTCACATTTAAAAATGTTCCACGGCCAGATGTGAATAGATGCGCGTGAAGTGGACCTACGCCCGGGTAATCTAATCCTGCTGAAATTGAATGAGGTTCTACAATTTGTCCGTCTGATGTTTGCATGAGTTTGGTCATAAAGCCATGAATAATTCCGTTTGTTCCTTTGGCCAGGCTTGCTGCTGTTTTCCCTGAATCTATTCCATGACCGGCAGCTTCAACACCGATAAGATGAACTTTTTCATTTTTGATATAATGATAAAATGCTCCTGCCGCATTACTTCCTCCCCCAACACAAGCAATGATATGGGTAGGGTCTTCATTTCCAGTTTGGGCGAGGAGCTGCATTTTTATTTCTTCACTGATTACAGATTGGAATATGGAAACCATATCCGGAAATGGATGTGGACCGACTACAGAACCAATTATGTAATGAGTATCGAGCGGATGGTTGATCCAGTCCCTGATAGCTTCGTTGGTAGCGTCCTTTAATGTTTTGCTACCACTTTCAACAGGTATCACTTCTGCACCAAGCATTTTCATGCGGTGCACATTAAGTGCCTGACGTGCTATATCAACGCTCCCCATATAAATAACACACTTTAGATTGCGCAATGCACAAGCAGTGGCAGTCGCGACACCATGCTGTCCTGCTCCTGTTTCTGCAATGATCCGTGTCTTGCCTAATCGTTCTGCCAGGAGGACCTGACCAATAGAATTGTTGATCTTGTGTGCACCTGTATGATTAAGATCTTCACGCTTTAAAAATATTTTAGCTCCATATGTTTGGGAAAGTTTTTGCGAAAAGTATAGCGGGGTTGGCCTGCCAACATAATCTTTCAATAATAACTGGAATTCCTTTTGAAATCCAGGATCTTCAATTATAGATTCATACACAGATGCTAATTCCGTTACATTCGGATGGAGTAGTTCAGGAATAAAGGCTCCACCAAACTCACCATAAAATCCCTTGATGGGCTTAAGCCTGTTCGCTTCTAAATTCATCGATAAATATTTTGAGTTGTTCTATATTTTTTATTCCCGGTTTCGTTTCAAAACGACTATTGACATCAATTCCAGAAAAAGAGGGATGACTGATACTTTTAATCTCCTCCAGATCCTGAGGTCCGATTCCACCACTTAAAAGAAATGGTGTTTCGTGCAGATAGTTGGTTAATACATCCCAATTGAATTTTTTTCCATTTCCACCTGGATTGGTTCCTTTCGTATCTAACAGGAAGTGTGAGCAATAAGGTTCGAACGGTTCCATCAAGGCATGATCTAATTCGGTATCAATGCTGAATGTCTTGAAAACTCCAAAGCCATAGTGATATAATTCTTTTACAAATCTGAGATCCTCGGCGCCATGTAATTGTATATGCTTCAGGTTATATATTTCACATTGTTCAAGTATGTATTTGATTGTACTATTTACAAACACGCCTACTTTAGGGGTGACGGTATCGGAGGATGAATAAGTGCCTGCGAAACGAGGGGATTTGCGATAAAAGATCATTCCGAGAAAGTCAGGCTGAAGTAAATCTACAGCTAGCATATTCGAATTTTCTCGCAGACCACAAACTTTGATCACCAGATTATTCATCTATGAGCGAGTTTATAAATTGTCGTAATGAAGCAGCAGGATCCGGTGTTTTCATAAACCGTTCACCCATTAAGAAGCCGGAGTATCCAATTTGTTTTAGTTTCATAAGATCTTCAACTGTATTAATCCCGCTTTCAGAAACCCATATAAAATCTTTAGATAATTCTTTAGCCATATCATGAGAGGTCTGCAAATCAACTTTCATCGATATCAGATTTCGGTTATTTACTCCAACCATTACCTCAAGGCCGGGTAGTTTTTCCAAATCTTTTTTATCATGTATTTCAAAAAGTATTTCTAAGCCAAGGGATTTCGCTAAATCGTAAAGTTTCTTCAATTCCTCTTTTTCTAAACATGCAGCTATGAGAAGAATGGCATCTGCCCCTATCGATTTTGTTTCCACTACCTGGTACTCATCCAGAATGAAATCTTTCCTGAGGATAGGGCAGTAGTTGGCGTTTCTTGCAAGCGTTAAATCTTCACTTTGCCCCATAAAAAAATCTTTCTCGGTCAGGATGGAAAGTGCAGAAGCCCCTGCCTGCATATAGCCGATCGAAGTTTGGACTACATCGGCGTATTGATTTATAATTCCTTTAGAGGGTGATTTGCGTTTGAATTCAGCAATAATGCCCGATTTGTCTTTTCGTGTTATATACTGACCCATCGAAACGCATTTCGAATCAAAGTAAATACTGTTCTCAAGCAATTTGACCGGAAATAGTTCCTTATTTCGTTTGATACGTTTATGCGTACTTGCAATAATTTCTCCTAACATTCTATTGGGTTTTTAATACATTTTTTAATACGTTAAATGCTTCTCCACGCGCCAATGTTTCTTTAGCGATTTCGATACATTCGTGCAAGGATTTCTTCTTTTCGAAGCATTGGATTGCAGTAGCTGCATTAACAGACACAACATTTGTTTGTGCGTCAGATCCTTCATTTTGAATGACATCAAGAAAAATAGCCATTGCTTCATCCATATCATTACCTCCAAAGAGGTCTGTAGGGGATACCCATTTCATCCCAAAGTCGTCTGGAGTAA